>NZ_JBFUGW010000237.1:0-9755 GCF_056402735.1 Rhizobacter sp. P3_C12 | reverse complement strand
GCGCACCGCGCAGCGCGCTGCGCACCAGCCAGCGGTGGAAGGCACTGCGCGACGGCAGCGTCAGCACGTCCGAACCCCACAGCGTCAGCACCAACGGCACGCCGGTGCCGCGCACCGCACGGGCCGCGTGCCAGCCGACGCTGTTGGCCTGGTGCGCATGCAGCACGCGCGGCGCCCAGCGCTTGATCAGCCGGCGCAGGCGGTATGGCGCGTCCAGCCGCTTGATCGAAAGATCGACCTGCTCGTGCGCCAGCAGCAGCGGATGCGGGTCGATCTTCAGCTCGCCGTGCGTCGCGAGCACCACCGGCTGGCCGGCGGCGAGCAGCCCGCGCGCCATCCGCGCGACGTGGATCGATGCGCTGCCGACCAGCAGCACCGGCTTCGTCATGCCACGCTCCGCACGAAGACGAACAGCTGCGTCGGCGACCCCGGCTGCGCGAGGAACTCGGTGTCGGCATCGGCCGCCGCATTCGCGATGCGCGTCAGCACGGCCTGGGCACCGGGCAGCTTCCAGCCCGCCAGCCGCGACAGCAGGCGCACCACGAAACGCTTGCGGTACGCGGCAAAGGCCGGGGTCGGGCACTCGGTCGGGTGGTAGAAGCCGCGGCGCGACTGCAGCGTCAGCCCGGCCCGCGCGAACGCGTCGACCAGCGCCGCGCGCGTGCGGCGCTTCAGGTAGCCGCCATCGCGCGTCTGATCGGCCAGCGTCTCCAGCACGATCATCCGGCCGTCCGGCTGCAGCGCGTCAGCGCAGCGCTCCAGCAGCACCTGCAGTTCGCCGTCGTCGACCACGTGCTGCAGCACCGTGATGCTGAGGATCAGGTCGTAGCGCTGCGACCACACCGCCTGCGCGACCGGCTCGTAGCGGATGGCCGTCGACGGATGCTGGCGCGCCGCGCGCAGCAGCGCATCGCGCGACAGGTCGTGCCCGACGACGCGTTGCGCGCGGGTGGCGAGCAGCGCGCAGAAATCGCCGACACCGCAGCCGTAGTCGAGCGCGGCGGCCATCGGTTTCAGCAGCCAGCTCACGGCCTTCAGCCGCAGCCGCTGGTCGTAGGCGTAGGTGGCCGCATCGGACCAGCCGGTGTGCCCGTAGCGCCGCACGCGCTGGCTCCAGAAGGCTGCACTGCTCATGCGAAGGACCTCATGGGACTCGCCTCATCCCCGCGAGCCGGTGCAGCCACAGGCCGTAGACCAGCAGCACCACCGACGACGCGCCGGACTGCAGCGCGAGCGCCGTCGTGATGTCCCACTTCAGCACCCAGGCCAGCACGTAGGGCAGCAGCATCGACACCTGGTAGGCGACGCCGAACACCAGCGCCCGCCCCTGCTGCCCGACCACCAGCGGCAGCTGCGACAGCGGCGAGGTCAGGAAGCTCAGCACCATCCACGGCGACAGCAGCCGCGCCTGCGCGCCGGCCTCGCGCCATTCGGCGCCGAAGGCCCAGGCGAACAGGTCGGGCGCGAACAGCATCAACGCGATGAACGGCAGCGCGAACAGCGCGAGCTTCGAGCTCGTGCGGCGCGCGAGGCCTGCCAGGTCGCCGCCTTCGTTCCACAGCTGCGCCGCGCGCTGCTGGAAGACCTGGCCGACCGAGGCACCCAGCATCGCGAGCGGCGTGCGCGCGATGCGCAGCGCGAAGGCGTACCAGCCCAGCACCTGGCTGCCGAACGCGGCGCCCATCACCGCGAGCAGCGCGCTCGCCTGCAGCGCATCGAGCAGCGCATGCGGCAGGTTGATGCGCGGGAAGTTCCGGTACTGGCCCGCGAGCGCCCGCAGGCGCAGGCCCTGCGCCGGCCGGGCATCGCCACGCGCTTGCCAACCGAGCAACGCCGCCGCGATCGACTGGCCGAGCGCACCGCCCAGCAGCAAGCCCGGCGCAGCCCAGCCGGCTGCGCCCAGGCCGACCGTGGCCGCGACGCCGCCCGCGCTCTGCACGACGCGGTTGCCGGCCAGTTGCGTGTACTGGCGGCGCCGGTTCGACCAGCAGCCGAGCGTGTTGACGACAGCCGTCAGCGCGACGCTCAGCGGCAGCAGGTAGAGCCACGGTGCGAGCGACGCATGGCCGGACGCTTGCGCGATCCATCCACCACCGAGCGCAACACCGAGCAACGACAGCCCGGTCACTCCCAGCGTGATCGCCAACGCCAGCAGCAGCAGCTGCCAACCGTCATCGTCCGACTCCGGCAACACGATGGCCAGCTCATAGCGGCCGGTCGCGAGGATCGCCAGCAGCGCGACCACGCTCTGGAACAGCGCGAACACGCCGAAGTCTTCCGGCGCGAACAGGCGCGACAGCAGCGGGCTCGCGGCCAGTGCGATCAGCTGCGCCAGGCCGGTGCCCGTCAGCAGCGTCAGCACATGCCGAGTCGAGCCCGCGCCGGCCGCGCCCGCTGTCGTCATGCGAGCAAGGCGTGCACCACCCGCTCCTGGTCGGCGGGGGTCAGGTCGGCGCTCATCGGCAGGCTCATCACGCGCGCGGCGGCGCGTTCGGCATGCGGCGTGCCGCCCGGCACCTGCCAGGCGCGGTAGGCCGGCTGCTGGTTGATCGGCAGCGGGTAGTGCACGGCGGTCGGGATGCCTTGCGCCGTCAACTTCGCCTGTACCGCGGCGCGGTCCTCGACGAACACCGTGTACTGCGCGAACACGCTGCTGCGGCCGGCGCGCTGTGCGACCACCAGCAGCTTGCCGGCCAGCATCTCGTTGTAGCGCGCGCCGATCGCCAGGCGCTGCTGCACTTCCCACTCGAAGCGCTCCAGCTTGGCCAGCACGATCGCGCACTGCAGCGTGTCCATGCGCCCGCCGACGCCCACGCGGGTGTGCGTGTAGCGCGCGCTCTGGCCGTGTACGCGGATCTCGCGGCAGGCCTGCGCGAGGCGGTCGTCGCTCGTGAAGATCGCGCCGCCGTCGCCGTAGCAGCCGAGCGGCTTGCTCGGGAAGAAACTGGTGCAGCCGAAGGTGCTCAGGTTGCAGCTCTTGCGCGTCTCGCCATCCAGGCCGGCGTAATCGGCCCCGAAGCTCTGCGCCGCATCCTCGATCACCGGCAGCCCATGGCGCTGCGCGATCGCATTGATCGCGTCCATGTCGGCGGCCTGGCCGTACAGGCTCACCGGCATGATGGCCCGCGTGCGCGGCGTGATCCTCGCCTCGATCAGCGCGGCGTCGATGTTGCAGGTGTCGGGCTCGATGTCGGCGAACACCGGCACGCCGCCCAGCAGCACGATCATCTCGGCGGTGGCGGCGAAGGTGAAGGGCGTCGTGACGACCTCGTCGCCGGGCTTCAGGTCGAGCGCCATCAGCGCGATCAGCAGCGCCTCGGTGCCGCTCGCGACCGTGATGCAGTGGCGCGCGCCGGTGTACGCGGCGAGCTGCGCCTCGAGCTCCTTGACCTCCGGGCCCATGATGTACTGGCCGTGGTCGAGCACGCGCTGCATGCGCTCGGCGATGCGCTCCTTCAGCGCGGCGTACTGCGTCTTCAGGTCGACGAATTCGAGCTTCGAACTCATGCTTGCACTTCCTCTGCAGGTTGGCACACCGAATTGCGCAGCACGTAGCGCTCGCCGGTCGCCGGGCAGGCGGCCTCGCCGTCGCCGGTGAGCGGCAGCTCGAGCCGCTCGCCGTGCCGGCTCATCCACCCGGCCTGGCGGGCCGGCACGCCGACCATCAGCGCGAAATCCGGCACGTCGCGGTTGATCACGGCACCAGCACCGACGAAGGCGTAGCGGCCGACCGTGTGGCCGCAGACGATCGTGCAGTTGGCGCCCAGCGTCGCACCGCGGCGCACCAGCGTGCGGCGGTACTCGTTCTTGCGGGTGACCGCCGAGCGCGGGTTGTAGACGTTCGTGAAGACCATGCTCGGGCCGCAGAACACGTCGTCCTCGAGCGTCACCGCGTCGTAGACCGACACGTTGTTCTGGATCTTCACGTTGTGGCCGATGCTCACGTCGTTGCCGACGTAGACACCCTGCCCGAGCGAGCAGCCGTCGCCGATGCGGGCGCCAGCGCACACATGCGCGAAATGCCAGACGCGGGTGCCGGTGCCGAGCCGGGCGCCCTCGTCGACGATGGCGGAAGAATGAATCATCAGAACACCAGCGGCAGTCCGACCCGCACGCCGTCGCGTGCCGAGCGGTAGCCGGCGATCAGCACCTCGAGCGAGCGCAGGCCCTCGTAGCCGTCGACCTCGGCATGCGCTTCGCCGCGCAGCGTGTTGATCACGTTGTCGTAGTACAGCGGGTGGCCGGGGCCGTAGACCGAGGTGACGCCGTAGCTCGCGTCGGCCACCTTGGCATCGTCCTCGTGCGGGGTGTCGAACTCCCAGTGCTCGATCTTGTTGACCGCGACGCCGCCGACGCGCACCGTGCCGCGCTCGCCGAGGAGCGTGATGCTGCCCTCGAAGTTCTTGTTGTGCGTCAGCATCGTCACGTTGATCGAGGCGAGCGCGCCGTTGCGCAGCCGCAGGCTCATCACGCCGGTGTCCTCGGCCTCGATGTTGCGCGACAGCGTCGCGGTGTAGGCGTGCACGTTGTCGACCGGGCCGACCAGCCAGTCGACCATGTCGACATAGTGGCTCGCCTGGTTCATGAAGGCGCCGCCGTCCATGTCCCAGCGGCCGCGCCACGGCGCCGCGTCGTAGTAGGCCTGCGGGCGGGTCCAGAACACGTTGACCGCCACCATCGCCAGCTTGCCGAATCGGCCCTGGTCGACCGCGCGCTTGACGAGCTGCAGCGTCGCGTTCAGCCGGTTCTGCTTGACGACGAACAGCTTGACGCCGGCATCGCGGCAGGCCCGCACCATCGCGACGCCCTCGTCCCACTTGGTGGCCATCGGCTTCTCGCTGAGCACGTGGCGGCCGGCTTGCGCCACCTTGATCGCCTGGCGCGGGTGCAGCCCGCTCGGCGTGGCCAGCACGACGAGATCGGCATCGCTGCCGGCCAGCAAGGCATCGAGCGATGCGAAACCCGGGGCGCCGGTCAGCTCGACGGCCCGGGCCAGCAGTTCGGGCTGGTTGTCGCAGACCGCGACCCATTCGGCGCGGTCGGCATGCTGCTTCAGCGCCGCGATGTGGTTCTGCGCGATGCGGCCGCAGCCCACCAGCGCCAGGCGCAGCTTGCGGTCACGGATGATGGAGGGAGTCGGCATGGAGGCTCTCGAAAGGCAGGCGCTACGCGGGGCACCCGCGAGGCAAACGGGCGATTTTATTCGGCCCGGACGGCCCCGGCCGGGGAATCCCGGGCGGCCCGCCTAAAATTGCGGCGCATTTCCCGAGCACCCCATGACCCAGACATCTCCTCCCCAGCCGCCCGAAGACGAAAACAAGCTGATCGCCGAACGCCGCGAGAAGCTGACCGCGATCCGCCAGCAGGGCGGCGTCGCGTTCCCGAACGACTTCAAGCCGAAGCACCACGCGCTCGACCTGGTCCGCAAGTACGGCGAGATCCCGAACGAGGAACTGGAGCCGCAGGGCATCGTCGTGAGCCTCGGCGGGCGGATGATGCTCAAGCGGATGATGGGCAAGGCGAGCTTCGCGACCTTGCAGGACTCGACCAGCCGCCTGCAGCTGTTCGTCACGAAGGACGCGCTGGGCGACGAGGTGTATGCCGCGTTCAAGCACTGGGACCTGGGCGACATCCTCGGCGCCGAGGGCACGCTGTTCCGCACCAAGACCGGCGAGCTGTCGGTGCGCGTGACCACGCTGCGGCTGCTCACCAAGAGCCTGCGGCCGCTGCCGGACAAGTTCCACGGCATGGCCGACCAGGAGCAGAAGTACCGCCAGCGCTATGTCGACCTGATCACCGACGAGGAGGCGCGTGCGCGCTTCGTCGCCCGCAGCAAGGCGCTGGGCTCGATCCGGCACTACATGATCGAGCACGGCTTCATGGAGGTCGAGACGCCGATGCTGCACCCGATCCCGGGCGGCGCGAACGCCAAGCCGTTCACCACGCACCACAACGCGCTCGACCAGCAGATGTTCCTGCGCATCGCGCCCGAGCTGTACCTGAAGCGGCTGATCGTCGGCGGCTTCGAGCGGGTGTTCGAGGTGAACCGGAACTTCCGCAACGAAGGCATCTCGGTGCGGCACAACCCCGAGTTCACGATGATGGAGTTCTACGCGGCCTGGTGGAACCACCACGACGTGATGGACTTCACCGAGCAGGTGCTGCGCCATGCGGCGCGCCAGGCCACCGGCTCGGCCAGCATCAGCTACGCCGGCAAGCCGGTCGACCTGGACAAGCCGTTCACGCGCCTGTCGGTGCGCGATTCGCTGGTGGTGCACGCCGGGCTGAGCGAGGCCGAGGCCGGCGATGCCGAGCTGCTGCGCGCGAAGCTGAAGGCGGCGGGCGAAGAGGCGCCGGCGCACTGGAAGCTGCCGGAGTTGCAGTTCGGGCTGTTCGAGGCCGTGGTCGAAGAGAAGCTGTGGCACCCGACCTTCATCATCGACTACCCGGTCGAGGTGTCGCCGCTGGCGCGCGCATCGGACGCGAACCCCGGCATCACCGAGCGTTTCGAGCTCTTCATGACCGGCCGCGAGTACGCGAACGGCTTCTCGGAGCTGAACGACGCCGAGGACCAGGCGGCGCGCTTCCATGCGCAGGCGGCCAACAAGGATGCCGGCGACGAGGAGGCGATGTTCTACGACGCCGACTTCATCCGCGCGCTCGAGTACGGCATGCCGCCGACCGGCGGCTGCGGCATCGGCATCGACCGGCTGATGATGCTGATCACCGACAGCCCGAGCATCCGCGACGTGATCCTGTTCCCGTCGCTGCGCAAGGAAGGCTGACCGCCCTGTGACGAGCGACGAAGCGCTGACCGTCGCTCGCCGGCTTGCGACCGAGCGAGGCTGGCCGTTTCTCGACCCGGTCAGCGTTCGGAAGTATCGGCCGCTGTGGTTCGGGAAACCTCGCTGGCAGGTCATGTCCAACCACGAGTCTCGCGGCATGAACGTGCTGATCGAGATCGACGACAGGACAGGCGACATTCTTCAGCAGGGCTACCTGCCGCGCTGAAAGGCCAACGCGACCCGCGCCCGGCACCTACACTGCCGGATGCCTGGATATCTGGTCAAACACGAGCACATCGCCATCGACGGCGTTGCCGACCTGCAGATTCGCTCGTTGCTGGACCGCCAGCAGTTCTCCGATCCCCACGACCTCGCCCTGCGGCAGGGCATCTCGTCGGCGGCCTGGCCGCTGTTCGGGCTGCTGTGGCCCTCGGGCCTGCAGCTCGCCGCGCGCATGGCGGTGCGCACGATGGTGCCGCACGAGCGCATCCTCGAGATCGGCTGCGGCCTCGCGCTCGCGAGCCTGGTCAGCCACCGCCGCGGCAGCGACGTGACCGCGAGCGACTGCCATCCGCTCACCGCCGACTTCCTCGCCGAGAACCTGCGGCTCAACGGCCTGCTGCCGATGGCCTACCGGCACGGGCAGTGGTCCGAATCCGCCGACGACCTGCTGCCGCCGGTACCGCAGGCCGAGCAGACGCTCAGCGGCCGCTTCGACCTGGTGATCGGCAGCGACATCCTCTACGAGCGCGACGACGGCGGCCTGCTGGCCGGCTTCATCGGCCGCCATGTCGGCGCACGCGCCGAGGTCTGGATCGTCGACCCGAACCGCGGCAACCGCGCGGCCTTCACGCGGCAGATGGCAGCCATGGGGTTCTCGCTGCAGGAGGAGCGGCTGCAGCAGGTGGCGGACGCCACGCATGCGGCGTACAAGGGCCGGTTGCTCGTGTACAGCAACCACTGACCCGGATTGGCATCCGGGCTACGCAGCCACACCCCGGCAATCAACCTTCATTTGTTCGCTTGTCACCCCCGCACGCGCCTTTGAAGCGCCAACCTAGCGATGCTTGAACACCGCTTTGCGCTTGTTGACGAACGCATCCATCCCTTCCTTCTGGTCCTCGGTCGCGAACAGCGCGTGGAACATGCGGCGCTCGAACTGGATGCCCTCGGCGAGCGGCCCTTCGTAGGCACGGTTCACCGCCTCCTTGGCCATCATCACGCTCGGGCCGCCGTATTCGCAGATCGCCTGCGCCGCCGCCATCGTCACGCCCAGCAGCTCGGCCGCCGGCACCACGCGCGACACCAGGCCCGCGCGCTCGGCCTCGGCCGCGTCCATCATGCGGCCGGTCAGCACCATGTCCATCGCCTTCGCCTTGCCGACCGCGCGCGGCAGCCGCTGCGTGCCGCCGGCGCCGGGGATGATGCCGAGCTTGATCTCGGGCTGGCCGAACTTCGCGGTGTCGGCCGCGAGGATGATGTCGCACATCATCGCGAGCTCGCAGCCGCCGCCCAGTGCGAAGCCGCTCACCGCGGCGATCACCGGCTTGCGCACGCTGCGGATGGTCTCCCAGTTGCGCGTGATGTAGTCGCTCTTGTAGACGTCCATGAAGTTCCAGCCCGCCATCGCACCGATGTCGGCACCGGCCGCGAAGGCCTTCTCGCTGCCGGTGACCACCATGCAGCCGATCGCCTCGTCGGCATCGAAGGCCTTCAGCGCCGCGCCCAGCTCGTCCATCAGGGTGTCGTTCAGCGCGTTCAGCTGCTTCGGCCGGTTCAGCGTGACGACGCCGATGCGCAGCGGGCCGCTGCCCTGGACGTCGGTGAGGATGCATTCGTGGCTCATCGGGTCTCCTTCGGTGTTTTCTGAGGGGTGATGGTCGAGTGTAGGCAGATCGCGCTCACGACGCCGCCAGCTCCGGCTTGCGGCGGATCATCAGGTCGACCCAGGTGTCGGCATCCTGGTGGATGCGGATGCGCAGCGGCAGGTAGCGCATGCTCGGCGCGATCCACATCTCGGGGATCAGGTCGCCGCCGCGCGGCTGGCGGCGCGGCTTCACGCGGAAGGCCTGCACCTCGCCGAAGGGGGTGTACAGCGTCTCCTCCTCCAGCACGTCGTAGGTCCACGGCTCGACACGGAACGGCAGCGCGAGCGGGATCTCGACGCTCTCGCCGGTGCGCAGCTTCTGCGGCTGCGTCGTGAACAGCCAGGTCAGCTGCACGAACTGGCTCGCGGTGTCCTGCACGCCCGGCCAGCGGATGCGCCGCTGCCCGTTGGCCAGCACCACCGCATCGGGCAGCAGCTGCATCGCGACGCGCTGGTCGTCGCGCAGCATCACGTGCGTCAGCTGGTCGTAGCGCGTCGGGTACAGCCCGTCGGCGGTCAGCTGGCCCTCGCTCGTCAGCCGGCGCGACGCGGTCGGCGCGAACGACAGCCCGATGACCACGTCGACGTTCACCTGGTAGCGGTTGCCTTCGCGGATCCACTCGACCTGCGCCTCGCCGTCGACGTGGCCACGGAAGTTGCCGGTCAGCACGTAGTTGAGGCGGGTCGAGCCAGGCCATTCGAAGGCGGCCGGGGCCGAGGCCGCGGGGTCCGCCGCGGCGACGGTGGCCGGCGATGGCGCGGAGGGCGGCGCCGAGGCGGGCTCGGCAGGTGCCGAGGCCGCGGGCTCGGGTTCGGCTGCGGCGACGACCTCGGGGATGGGTTCGGGCTCGACCGGCACGGGCACGGCCGACGCAGCCACCTCGGCAGGCGCCGGCGAGACCGCTGCGGCGCGAACGGCCCGCTTCGGCGGCGCCGGTGCTGCCGCCGGCGCCATCGCCACCGGCACCGTCGGCTGCAGCTCGCGCACATACGCCACCTGCAGCCGTGCCGGCATCGGCACCGCCGAGAACCCGCCCATGCGCTCGGCCAGGCCGCGCGTCACGCAGCCGTGCGCCACCAGCACGCCGAGCACCAGCGCCAGC
>NZ_JBFUGW010000236.1:0-9815 GCF_056402735.1 Rhizobacter sp. P3_C12 | reverse complement strand
GTGCTCAGGCTAGCGATTGAATCTTGCCGTCCCGCGATCGACAAGCACCTGCAACACTTCAAGATGAAGCTGCCAGTTGGTCCCCTATGGGTCTTCGGCGACCCTGTTCGACTGGCCCAGGTCTTTCAAAATCTACTGGACAACGCCTCCAAGTACACACAGTCTGGAGGAGTCGTATCGATGTCCGTCGTCAGCACAATCGACACCTGCGTAGTGAGTGTGTCCGACAACGGGATCGGGATAGCGGCCGAGGTATTGCCTCGCGTATTCGATCTGTTTACACAAGATCCTCGGGCGTCCGCCTTCCACGGGCTCGGCCTGGGAATCGGCCTCGCGGTCGTCCATGAGCTGGTACAAGCGCATGGCGGAAGCATCACCGCCAGCAGCCCAGGGCCAGAACTCGGGAGCGAATTTCTTGTCTCCCTGCCGTTGCTCAACACCATACATCGTAGCTCTGATCAAGGCGGCGGTGGATGGCATCGCGGGAGTTCTTGATAGATCGGTTCGGCGCAACTTCAGACCCGGCGAGTTGGGCCTCCGCGTACGAGAGTCTTGCGGCCTCGATCAACCGCCCGGCTGAAACAGCGTATCGAACACCCAGATGTCACCAGTGCCGTTGCATACCGAGAAAAACTGGACACGCGGCTATTGAGCAAACGGCAACCAATTCGGTAGCCGTCATGTCTTTTGACATGTGCAGACGCCTGCACATCGCTGAAATATTCAACTGCACAGCGGTTGGAGAAGCGGAGAATCCAAACTCCGGGCAAGTTGCTATGTGCACCGGCGTTCGAAGGGAGCACTGCTTTGATTCAGCAGGAATTTTTCAGCGCCCCGAGTGTTGATACTCGCAGCGAGGCTGTGCGGTTTGTCGTTGTCATCGGCGGGCTGATCGTCAGAGCCTTGGTCTCCAGGGAATTTCTGGAAGACCGTTTTGTGGCCGGTCCAAGCCCGTCGGATTGGCTTGCGGCCTACGAATCCCACCGGCAAGAGATCCACCAGATGGTCTCCAGAAAGTACCTCCGCGAAGGGACTTCCCCGGTGCTCATCCACACCGATGAGTTCTTGGACGGTAGCCGCTGAGTCACTGCAGTCCAGCGGTCTATTTCACTGCCGGCGCTCTCGCGAGGAGTTCGGTCTTCTCGGCCGAACCGCGGCTCGATCCGAACTCGAACTGGTGTGCGTCGCGCAGGCCATTGGCGAACTGCTGGGTCAGCATGCCCAGCGGGCCATTGAGCGCCATGATCAGCGGGTTCACGTCGCCGCCCTTCGTCACGCCCAGCCAGGTCACGAAGACCATCGCCGAAAGGCAGGCCAGCATGCCCACCACGTCGCCGACGATCATCAGGTCCGCGCGCTTGGTCGTCCGGCCGAGCTGGGCAAGCTGCACGTCGCGCTTGCGGGCGTCCTGGCGATCGGCGAGGAAAGCCTTGTCGAGGTCGACCTCGGCCGCGATCACCGCCTGGCGGAAGGCCAGCAGCGCAGCAGGATCGGCCTGGATCGCGCTCAGCGMGGCCTGGCCAGTGTCCTTACCGGTGACCTGCTTGGCGATGTCGATCACGGTGCTGGCAGCCTGCTCGGCCTGGTCGCTGCCGGTGATCCACTTCAGGATGCCCGGCACGAACTGCGCGAGCGCAAAGGCGGTGCTGATCGGGTCCATCAGGCCTTGCCTCCTGCCGCGGGCGTGATCTCCACGCGGTTCAGCAGCCAGCCGTAGACGAAGGCTTCATCCTTCGCGCGGCGCTCGGCCAGCTCGACGTAGAAGGCGCCCTGCAGCGCGTTGAGCGCGCGCAGCAGCACCACCTGCCCCTCGGCTCCGCGGCGGCGCATGTACTCCCGCAGCGCGGCGATCGTCATCGGACCGATGCGGCCGTCCGCTTGCACGTCGGGATACCAGGTGCCTTCCATGTTCAGCACGTTGAGCGCGCGCTGCAGGAAGGTGGCCGCCTGGTCGGTGCCCTGGTTCACCGCGGTGTCGAACAGCTCGCCGGCTATGACCGGGGCTACGCTCGCGACCTGGTCGAGCTGCAGCGCATCCCAGTACCGGTTGCGGTAGATCGCCTTGGCCTGGTCGAGGCCGAGCAGATTCATCGGGCCGGCGTAGCCGAAAGCACGAGCCACCGCTTCGGTAATGCCGTACTTCGTCTGGCCGCCGCTGTCGCGCGGGTCGTAGCTGAAACCGGCTTCCTTGCCGAGCACCTGGTCGAATGCGGTCTCGAAGTTCATTGCTGTAGTCGTTGAGGTTGTCATGGCTGTGGGATGCGGAGGCTGCGCCGATCACTTGCCAAGCAGGCGGCTGAACCAGTCGAACTTCAGCGCGCCCAGCCCGAGCAGCGCCATCACCGCGTACATCGCGAGCCGGCGCAGGCCTCGGCCGAGCTGCCGGTCGACGTAGCCGCCCCATACGTTGACCAAGCGCTGCGCGGTGCGCTCATCGCCGAGTCGGGTCACGAGCTGGGCGGCGAGCTGGTCAGCCAGGTGCTCCGCGATGGCACTGGTGTCGGCGTCCGTCAGGTTGCGCGGCTCATGGCTTGTCGTCATCGGTCTGGCCCTCCTCGGTGGTGTCGTTGATCGGATCGTTGGGGTCGTTGGAGTTCGGCGCGGTGGGGAGGCCGCTCGCGTTCTGGTGACGCACGTCGCTGCTAAAACGCAGCTCCTTCTCCTCGACCTTCTTGCGCCAGCTCGCGATCTGCTCGAGCACCGTGTCCGGGTTGCGCCCGGCTTTGCGAATCACCTCGACCTCGCTGATGAAGCCGGCCTGGCTCAAGGTCAGCCAGGCGGTGGCTTCCTTTGCCATGTCGATCCACGGCATCGACGGCGCGACATAGAGCACGTCGTCATTTGTGCCGGGCTTCAGGTCAGCAGGGATTGGCACCACACCAGAGGCATTCGCAGCGTTGATGAAGTCTTCGACGACCGGCTGTACGGCCATCGACACGAAGTCGTCGGTCAGGCAGGCGTAGTGCACCCACTGCTCGACCAGTTCCTGCCGCTGGCTGCTGTACGTGCCGTCGTAGTTGCGGCTGACGCTGGAGTAGCTCGCGCTGATACCGGCAGCAAAGGCGCGCAGCTGCCCGTTGCGGAACGTGATCAGGTTCGGGTTGGGGCGCTTGCTGTCGATCAGGCCGATCTCTTCGCCCACCGCGAGCGTGTCGATGATGGTGCCCGGCGACAGCGACACCTGGCGCGGCAAGTCATTGCCGTTGTCGTCCTTCAGCGGGCCCTCATAGCCGCCGCCATCCGGTGCCTGGCGCTTCACGTAGCCGGTAAGCATCGCCGCTACCTTCGCCGCGATGCGCTCGGACTCCTCGTAGTCCTTGATGTCCTCAATGCGCCCGATAACGCTGGCGAAGCGGGTGACGCCGCGCAGCTGGCCGATGCGCGACAGGTGCGCCAGGTGCAGCATGCGGTCGGCCGTGACAACGTTCAGATCCTGGTGAAGGGTCGTCGCCTCGCCGGGGTGGGTCTTACTGACCCAGTAGGCAGTCGGGCGCATCCATGCGTTGTACTGGATACCCTGCTTGATGCCGCGGGCCGAGTCATTGAAGTCCATCGGCACAAGCTCGGGCTCCAGCAATTCGATCGAGTACGGCACGGCGGTGCCGTGGTCCAGGCCCGGCACCCTGCCCCTGAGGCGTTGCGCGAACGCTTCGCCGTCGCGGTACAGCGTGCGGGCCAGCAGTCGCTGGCAGCGCGCGTAGCTGTGCTGCCAGCGCACCTCGGGGCGGCGCTGCCAGTCGCGCCAGGCCGCCGAGAGCGCTGCGGCGTAATCGGCATGGATCTCGCCGCTGAGCGTACGCGGCTGGAACTCGACACCGATGCCGTTGGCGCCCACCGTGTTGTTGACCAGCACGTCGAGCGAGCCGACGACCAGGTCGTGGTTTCGATCGAGAGAGCGCATCTGGTTGCGCAGCGGTGCAGCGCCCTGCTCCACCAGCTGATTTGGCGAGCCGCCATCACGCCGAAATTTGCGCTGCGGGTTCGGGCGCGCAGCCTCGTAGTGCGCCAGCAGCGTGCGATTGCGCAGGCGGTTCAGGCCGCGCTGCGGGTCGAGCCAAGCGACGAGGCGGTCGACAGGGTTCAAGCGCGCCGCCATCAGTCGAGACGCGCGACGGAGAAGCGCAGGCCGCCCAGGGTCGATGCACCAAATGCGCGGTCGCGCTCACCGGCGACGCGGCGTTCCCACTCCTGTCGGCCGGCCCGGATCTCGGCCAGGTCTTCGCTGCGGAAGACGCGATCGCCGAGGCGCGCTTCCTTGCCGAGGAGGACATCGGTTTCGGCCTGCAGGTACGCGGCCAGCATGGTGGAGGACAGGGTGCTCATGCGCCCATCCTCGCGGGATCTTCGTCCCGTTTGTAGATCCCAAACCGGGATTATCTTCTCGCGGACTCCCGCCACCCGTTTGAACACATGGCCGTGAGCGGACGACCCTTGCCGTGCCTCTCAGGCTTGTCACGCCTTCAAATCGATGATGTAGGTTAGATGATCTTCGGCATCAATTCGATGCGTTTGTCGAGAGATAAACAGCGAAGTCTGAAGTGTCATTTGGCAATACATTATTGCTTTGACTCAGTCGCTGATGCAGCTCAGCACCGTGTATCGGGCATCAATTCACTGAGAGAGGACGGCGTGCTCATGAAATGGCCTACTCGCCGAATCTGCGGCCAGCGATCAAGCACCCTTCAGCTGCTTTCGCGCGCTCGCCTCGAGTTGTCAATTGCGCAAGCGGTCCTGGCTGATATCAATCAGCAAGTACGGCATGCAGCCGAACGTCTGGCTGCTAGTGATCAACATCAACTCGTACGTGAAGCGAACCAGCAGTTGGTGATCTCGGCGCTGAATGCCCATACCGCGGCCGAACTCGCCGAGCGCTCTCGCAGCGATAGCGCAAGTTCGTCGGAACGTCGGGTGCGCACGGAGGCACGCGCCAAGGAAGCGCTGACCAAGCTCAACGTCAATCTTGAAGATCGCGTTTCCGATCGAACTCGGCAGCTCGAGATTGCGCGCGACGAGGCCCTTGCCGCGGGGCACGCCAAAGAACAGTTCCTGTCAAATATGAGTCACGAGCTGCGCACGCCTATGAACGGCATGCTCGGTGCCCTGGAGCTATTGTCAAAGTCTGAACTTAAGCCCAGGCAGATGCACTATCTTGGGGTGGCCACGGCGTCAGGCGAGGCCTTGCTTGCGACACTCAATGAAGTGCTCGACTTCGCGAAGATCGGTTCGAACTTGCTTCAGGTTGACCTTGCTCCGCTTGACGTGAATTCCGTCGCGCGCTCGGTTGTCGCCTTGTTTTCACCTTCGGCCGAGCGAAATGGCATCAACTTACAGTTCAAGCCCGGCCTGGGATTATCAGATATGCGGCTCGGCGATGCGCTGCATCTGCGGCAAGTGCTGCTGAATCTGGTGGGTAACGCGATCAAGTTTACGCCGCAAGGCAATGTGACTCTTCGGACGCAGTTAGTTCGCAGTGGTGACGGCGAGCACGTTGCTTTTGAAGTGCAGGATTCCGGCATTGGCATTGATCCATCACAACTCGAGCGAATCTTCGAGCCCTTCGTCCAAGCCAATGATCCCACCCACGAGCGACCGGGAGGCACGGGTTTGGGGCTATCCATTAGCAGGCAACTGGTGCGGGTGATGGGCGGGGAGTTGAAGGTAACGAGCGTCCACGACCAGGGTTCGACGTTCGGGTTCGAGCTTGCCCTCGAGGTCGCCGCGCCGACCGCGCCCATGCCGCTCGGCAAGCTCGAAGGGGCATCAAGTTCGGATCGTCTGGAGGGCCTTGTCCTGCTGGTCGAAGACAACTTGGTCAATCAGATGGTTGGCATCGCTATGCTGGAATCGCTTGGCCTCGAAGTCGTTTCCGCGGCGAATGGCGAAGAGGCGCTGGCGAAGTTGGCGGTGACGCCCTTCGCGCTCGTGCTAATGGACTGCCACATGCCCGTAATGGATGGCTATGAAGCGGCGCACCGAATTCGCGAGGCTGAGCGGTGCAACGGTCAGCCCCGGATCCCCATCATCGCCTTGACAGCCAACGCATTCAAGAACGACGTAGATCGATGCCTTGCCGCCGGAATGGATGCTCACGTAGCGAAACCTTACTCAACGCTCCAGCTTCGTGCGGCCATCGCGCCTTGGCTTCAAGGCGTATCGACCTCTTAGATCGCGCGGTGTTCGACGATCGACCTACGGGGAGGGGGGAGCAGACCCGGGAACGGCTTCAAGTCCTGCGTTTTCACACAGCCTCGGTCGATAAGTGCCGCTCGCTGGAGCCTCAAAAGTCGTACCAGTGCTCTGTGACCACCGTCACGTCGATCGTCTTCACCTCGCCCGTGTTCACTTCCGTCACCGTGCACCGTTGCACGCCACTCAGCGTGTTGGCCTTTCCAACGGTCGTTGGGGCAGCTGCATTGCGCCGGAACTGCGTCGTCGCCAGGTTGGGTGACATCGCGGTCGCGGACGATCCTGACAATGTCGACCAGGCGATGGTGAAGACCCCCGCCCCGCCCTGCACCGTCACCGTCACAGGGGTGGTGGTCACCGGCACGGTTGCACCGCGAGTCGACGTGAAGCCCGAACCGAAGACGCTGGCCGTCGAAGCGGTCACCACGAACGACCCGCTGAAGACCTTGCGCGCGACGCCGTCGGCGCCATACCGCCAGATCTCGCGCGCCTTGCGCGGCGTGCCACCCACGTCATATCGCCACACCTCGCGGATCTTGCGCGCCACGCCCCCACTGTCGTACCGCCACATCTCTGCCATGTGTGCCCTTCTCCTCAGTACACGAACACGAGGTCRCCCGGCGCACCGCCCGACGGCTGGCCAGCCACGTTTGTCATCGTGATGCGCCCGAGCCCATCGCCTCCGCCTCGCCCGTAGACCAGGCCCGAGAAGACGGGCGCACTGTTCCACGACACGAAGCCCACGTCGTTGAAGAACTGCGACATCGAGCCCGGYCGGTTGGAGATGTTGGTCCACGGCACCACCAGGCTGTTGCCGAAGTAGCTCAGGTCAACCTTGCGCAGGAAGCCGTCGCCACCGTTGTTGATGAAGACCTGGCTGATGGGTCCGTTCTCGCTGTTGGGCGAACTCTGGTTCAAGTAGGTAGCGTGCAAGTAGCCGTTCGCGTTGCGCAACGCCACCGTGTTGCCGTTGGCCGCAAAATCCGGCACCCACGCCGTGATGGCTGGCGCTCCGGTGACGCGGCCCCAAGGCACCGTCCCTTCGATGAGTTGGCCGACGTTGTCGAAGAACCACTTCCACCGGCTTTCGCTCACCGAATAGATCCCCGACGTGCCGTCGCTCGCGTTCACCATCAGCGAGTACAGCTTGGCGGTATCGCTGAACTGGACACCGGCCCATCCGCCCGCGACCCCAGGAATCGACACCGAGGTGTACGAGACCGGTGGAGTGTTCTTCAGGTAGCCCGTGGCCTTCTCCACCCAGCTGCTGCCATTGAACTCCTGGATCAGTCCGCCGGTGAAGCGCTTTGCGCCCGCCGGCGGGCTGGTGATTGCGCCGACGTAGGCTGGGTCCATCCACTGCGACAACGCGCTGAAGGAAGCCTTGATCTGCGGCAGGACGCCGGTGTCATAGCGGTCGGTGGTGACGGGTTTGCTGAAGTCGATCGGCATGGTGGTCGGTGATGTCGTCTGAGTCGTTGAATAGGTGTTGAGCTATGCGGGGGTCAATACCCACGCGCCGTCCAGCCGCCCGAACCGGTGACCTTCTGGCCGGTCTGCGGGTTGAGCAGGTAGACGGTGAAGCCGGTCGGGTTCGGCACGTCGAGGAAGTCCACGATGGGCAGCAGCGCCGTCGTTCCATTGGCCTGGCAGAGCGGTGTGTCGGCGTCGATGAAGGTCACAGCGAACGGCACGAACACGCCCGCCGCCGCGTTGGTGATCACGAAGCGCCCCGAGTCGGTCTTGAGCTTGTTCGAGAGCTTCACGTCCAGGCTCGCGATACGGATCAGGTTCGCGCCCGCGCTGCAGCTGAAGGTCCAGACCACCCGCACGTACCGGAAGCTCGCCGCCAGCACGCTGGTCGCGCCCGCCGCCGCGGCTGTCCAGGCGTCTGCACTGTTCAACTTCGTGTAGATCTGGCAGCTGGACGTGACTTGGCCGGCGACCACCGTCGCGCCCAGGGTCACGGTGACGATCGTCGGCGGCAGCGCCGTGCCGTAGTCGAAGGTCTCGTCGTAGGTCGCGGCGGACACGCTAGGCTGCGCATACAGCGGGAAGCCCGCGTCGACCTGCTGCTGCGGCGTGGTCCAGCCGTGCGATTCGAAGTGCTGCGCCCAGGTCTCCGGCGCGACTGGCCCGAGCAGCGCGCCATCTTCCAGGAACAGATTCGTCGAGGTGCCGCTGAACGTCGAGTGGATCTGCGTGCGCAGCACGTAGTCGGGCGGTTGGTTGATGGTGGCCGCGATGCCGACAGGTGTGCCGGTGTTACCGGCGCTGTCGAAAGCCGCGACCCAGTATGTGAAGACGCCCGCCTGCTGCTCGAAGATCGCCGTGAAGGTGCTGTTGCCGTTGGAGCCAACAATGGTGCCCGCGGCCCAGCTTGCGCCCTTGCGGACCTCGTAGCGGTCGATCGGCAGGCTGCCGCTGGCCGGAGCGGTCCAGTACAACAGCGCGTTGTTGTCGACGACCTCGGCGCGCGACGCGACGATCGCGCCCGGCGCGGTAACCACCGTGTCGACCGACGAGGCCGCGCCGCGGTTGCCCTTCACGTCGATCGCCGCGACCCACCACCGCCTGGCGCCGCCCCAGTCGATGCGGCGCAGGTGCCGCGTGATCTGGAACACCCCGACGACGGTGGCCGCCGCGAAGCTGTCGCCGAAGCGCAACTCGTAGCCGCTGATCGCGAACGCGCCCGGCACGCCCGCGTAGTCGAGCTGCAGGTCGGTGCCGGTGATGGTCGCGTTCAGTGCAGAGATCGCCGGCGCCGTCACCGTGCCAGCCACGCTCGTCGGCGTGCTGCGGTTGCCGAACGCATCGACCGCGGCGACCCAGGCCGTGAAGGCGCCGCTTGCCTGCACCGCCCACAGGTGCGAGGTGCCGCCGAGCTGCTCGACCACCTGTGCGGTCGACCAGGTCGCGCTCTGACCAGTGCTCACTCGCCACTCGTAGCCAACCACATCCGGCTCGGCGTTCTTGGCGCATTTCAGCCGCACGCCGAAAGGCTCGAAGGATGCGGACACGTCCGTCGGTGCCGACGGCGGCAGCGCGGCCATCGCACCGGTTACGCGGTAGTCGTAGGCCAACACCTCGGCCAGGCTCTGCTCGGCCGCGCCGAAGATGTTGAAGCTGGTGAACTTGAAGTGGATCGTCTTGCCGATGAAGCTCAGCTCCAGTGGCCCGCTCTTGCCGATCGAGCTGTCCACGCGCACGAAAGCGTCGCCGATCTGGTGGCCGGTGCTGGGCGTGCCGTGCGCACCGCGCACCAGGCCGGACAGCGCATAGGTCCCGGGCGCCAGGAGCGCCGCATTCTGGAAAGCGAGGTACTCGGGCACCGTCCCGCCGATGTAGCAGAGCGTGCCGAGTGCTGCGGCATCGGCCGCACTGGTGCTGATCAGCTGGCCGCTGGTGCTCACGGTCACGCTGTCGCCGCTGATGAAGGTGCCGAGCCGCCCGTAGCGCGCCGGCCCGTGCAGCGTGCTGGCCTTCTGGTAGTTCAACCCGTCGACGCTGACCCACACGCTGCAGCCGCCCCAGGCTGCGCTGCTGCCCTTCACGGCCGCGTAGACCTCGAGGCCGGTCTGCGTGAACCCCACCGGCGCCTCGAACAGCACCGGCGCGTCCACGTTGCC
>NZ_JBFUGW010000235.1:0-9819 GCF_056402735.1 Rhizobacter sp. P3_C12 | reverse complement strand
CATGTATGCCGTGTACATGGTCAACGACTTCCCGGTCAACCCTCACAACGGCGAGTTCGGGCTTCCTCTCGTCGAGGTGCAAATGATGATGGGGCATGCAAGCATTCGGACGACCGCCCACTACGCCCGGACCAAACAGCGACGACTCGAGGCAAAGCTCGCTGCATCCGACCAAGCCTTGCTCGGCATGACCACCGATGAGTTGAAGGCACTTCCAAGGTTCAATGTGCAACTGCCGCGAGGCTGAATGTGATTAACACCACTGATCACCCAATCCTCTTGCTAGACGGCGGCGCCCTGAATAAGGAAATTTGTTTGTCAATATCTTGGGCCGAAGGAATAATTTCCCAGGAGCTGAAGGACACAAAAACTCCACCTCACAAGAGGAAGGCTTTCTCTCAATTCATGGGCGACTCCAATCGCGGCACAAGCCACTTAGACGAGGCATTCATCCAAGCGGCATATGCTTTCGCCAGTTCCGACGCGCTTAACACGTCGACTCAGCCGGCCATGGCCGCGATGGCAACGTACGTCGACAAGCGCACTGTCTCTGCAACCGGCTTCGCGCAAGTCAAGCGCGGACTAAAACTATCGCTCGTAGACCTTTGGCGACGAGGGGCGCTTCTTCTCCCAACGGTCTTCACCCCTGGTACCCATTTTCCGATGGCCTTGGTGAACCACGAAATCATTCGATGGCTGCACGGCATTGACCCGAAGTCGGCAACGGGTCTGCAACAAGCGAGCGGCCACAGGCTCTACTTCTATGGCCCTAGGCTGGTCTTTGCGACCGACTGGTCCCGGGTTGAAGACGTCTCCATCAACGACATCGCCAAGCTCCACCTAGCTCAACTGAAGTATTCGAAGGGGTTGCATCTTCATGCAATCGCCGGCTCCCAATTCCCATGGTCCCAGCTTCCTGCAGAATTGCTCAAAAGCTTTCCTGACCGCGTAACGTTCACTCTGGCTGAGTTGGTCGAATACTCGGCCTGGTCGGCTCGAAGCGCGATCAATCGAGGAGAACTCGAGACCTTTGTCCTTGATACAAATAACAAGAACAAGGCGAAGGTCATTTCGCCTCGAAGGACCAAGGGGACCTCGCACTCGGCCCTAACCGCAGAGCTCATTGCTGCGACAAGGCACGCCTCGACTCACGACGCAGTGTTAGCGTACTTCAAGCGTCTTTCCCTTAGGCCTGAATCCATCGATTGGAGAACGCGAGTACCTGTCTATCCAGGTCGCGAGCATGTCGACATCCGCAACGTTTACCAGGGCTGGGCAGAAAGCCTCATGGCATTCCTGCACCACCGCGAGCATATCCAAGGATACAGAAGCGCGGGTTCAGTCACCGCATCTCTGCATATTCTCGCGGACTACCTGTTCCTCTACCTACCTTGGTGGCACGAGTTGTACCCGTCCGGACAAGTTGGCGTGCCGGCGGCACCCAAGGACTTCGCGCGCTACGCGTACGTCAGCAGACATAACGATGRACCCCTCGCGATGCTGCCGGCGCCGCTGCTGCACTTGATTAGGCTGCGGCGGCCCAAGGCGGAGCCAGCAGCTGCCTGCATTAGACATCTGACGCTATTCTTCCGATTTGTTGGTGCCCATTTCGGTGACAACGAGACGATCGCGGGGCCTGTATACCGCAATCCGCTGGACAGCGAATTCGACGCGCCACGTCTTCCAGGCAAGAAGAACAAAACGAACAAGGAAATCATCCCTGCAAATATCTACGGCTATTTGCTGTTCTATTGTTATGCCATCGAGGAGTTCGGCCAACACTTGCTACTGCAGGCGCTCGAAGGGAAATTTGCAGACACCTGGGCCAGTTTAAGAGCGGCGCTTCGATACCGGACTGCGCAATTCGGTATGACTCCAGTTGTTCGCTATCATGGCTCGGAACACCCCGTGCAGTTGGTGCCAAATTTGTTCACGTGGGCGGAACGAGAGATCGCACATGAAGGCAAAAATACGACCGTCGTGGTTCCTCACTTAACAGCACTTCGACTCCTCATTGTCTCGTTGGAAACTGGCCTTCGCTGTCAGTCAGTCCAGTGGCTTGACCGCAAGACCTGGGATTCGCTGAACGAAGGCGCTGGCGACCAATATACGTACAGGCTGCTGGTGAACACGGACAAGACGAAGATTGAACCCTGGAGTACACCTGTTGTTTTTCGCGTTCGGCATGTACTACAACGGGAGGTGGAATTCCAGAAGCTCTTCGCAGACTTCGACACGTTCGAACCCGTACCCTATGAAGGCCTCAGCGTCTCTCCGTTTGACCCCGTGAGACCATTATTCAAGACGCCCAACACCGGGGTCCCCATCGGTGACAACGTCTACTACGAGGCTTGGCTTGCCGCACAAATTAACTTCGAGGCGTTCTACAAGGAGGTCAGCGGGGAACGGCATGTCCGCCTGTACTACCTCAAGCCAATGAAGACTCCCGACGGCCAACCAGTCGTCAAGTACATGGGGCGGGAAGCCATCGCCTACTGCGCGTTGAGCATACTAGCTGTCTACACACCGCATTCATGCAGAGCGACATTCGCGACGAACAGGCAGGGCCAGGGCATCCTGGAAGTGTCGGACGTCGCCGAGTTGCTCGGACATGAAGGCATCGCAACCACGGCGCACTACACGAAGTTTTCCGGCGAACAACTCCAACGGCGCTTGCAACGGAGCGACATCGCCCTCCTAGGCGACTATTCGATATTCCAGGTCGGCACTGAGAGCGCGTATATTCGTTCCGACAAGCCAGACAGCGCACTCGTTCAGAGCTTTGTCAAGAACCGTGAGGGCACAGTTGCGACGTTCAGGTTCATGCCCTCGATGGCGCTCTGGTCAATCGAGGACGACAAGCTGGATGAACACGACGGGCTGACGCTTCTCAAGAGCGGCCCCATGAGCCATATCCGTTTCCGCGAGACCCACATCTGCCCCGTCGGCGAGGAATGCCCGGCCGACATCGTTCGAAACATAGGCGCCCGCAGGCGCTGCGGCATCTGCCCACTGGCGATGAAGTGCATCGACCATCTTCCCGCCATCGCTGCCAAGAGAAATCAGTTGATCGAGCGAATTCGCTATCTGCACGCACAGCGCAAGCGGATGGAGGCCGCCAGCGAGCCCGCCGCTTCTCTAGATGCGCTCTGGGACGAGATCCAGCTCGACATCAACGAGCTTCTAGGGTGGAAGTTCAGCGAAGACGTGCTGCGGAGGTTGCATGCCGAGGCTGAACGGAGCGCGGACGCGGCTGTCCTCATCCATGTTGAGCGGCCGGACATTGTCCGACGTCACCTTCAGCTCGTGACTCGCCGATGTAATCGTGCCGATTTCTTGTTGCAGCGCCTCGCCGAATCGAATGCATACCCTTCGATGACTTCGCCGCAGGTCCAGATGGCTGCGTCGCTGCTGCGGCGACGGCTTTCTGCTGGTCAAGGTCTGGATGATCTTGCGACTCTCACGGACGAGAGTGATGACGTGCGGACTGCGGCGGCGATGCTGAGCGCGCTGATGAAGACCAGCGGCATCAGCATTGAGGATGTCGCGGCCCTCCTCGCCTCGTCGGTTCAGCCATCGGCCGCACAGGCATTGCCCCCGCGAACGGAGGCCGACGGTGACTCGTGAGCGCGGCGCTGCCAACATTCGCAAGTTCAATGCCGAGCGCGAGCAAGAGAATTTGTCCCTCTTAGAGCATGAGTTGCAGTTGTGCAGAAAGCGACGACTTCAGTTCAAGAGCATTGGACTGTTGGCGGCATATCTCTCCGACCGAACCAGAGTTCACCGAACGACGTTTCTACGGAACGCAAAGTACAAGGTCTTGCTGGCCATATACATGAGGTCGCAGGCCGGCGCCGCGGCTGCCGTCGATGACGCAACCGATGACCCATTCGTCCTCAAAGCGAAGCTCGCAAGCACTCAGGCGGAGGTGGGCATGCTCCGCCAAGAAGTGAGGCGTCTTACAGCTCAACTGGCGGGCTTCACGACGGCGCTTACATCTGCATCGAGCCCACGGAAGGGCGAGGTTGAATTCGCCAACCTGTGCGTACTGCTGAGTCTTGTTCTGGTGCGGGCAGAGACGTTTGCCGTCGACTCGACTACCAAGTCTCTTGTAGACTTGGCCGCCCGTCCGAGCGACCGACTTGTCTGCGGCCCCGAACGTGCTGCTTCGTATGTCGCTTGGTTGGAGCAAAACGTCTCTCTCCCGTTCGTCAGGGACATCAAGAGGACGCGCGCATAACCTCCAGCTTCAACGAGCGGCATCTCTTGCGGTTTTCGTCGAACTCTCGACACATGGCCTGACGGGACCGGCAGATCTATTGCGAGAGCTTCTGCTCAGCCATCGTGACCAGCGCGCCACCTTCGTAGCCAAGCGCTGCCGCGATCTTGAGGATGACGTGCAACGTCGGCTGGCTCTGACCACGCTCAATGCGGCCGAAGTAGGAGCGCTCGACATTGGCTACGTGAGCTAGCGCCTCCTGGGAGATGCCCGCCGACAGCCGGGCTTCTCGCACCACGCCGCCAAACGCCTTCGCCACGTCCGCGTCAAAGCTGAGCGCTCCTCGCGGGCGCCCACGCTTCGGCTTCCTGAGACGTGTCGACATCTGCCGGAGGGTCCGGCAAATGTCCTATTGAGGCCACGTTATTAATAACTCATCGAATGCAAACGATGAGCCAATCTACGTTCGTCGTCGGGGCGGCACAGTGCCCTGCGGGCGCGTAGTTGGGTCCGTCCGCCGAGCGCCGCGGAGCCGGCTGTCGGACATGGGATGAGCCTGCAAGCGTCGGTCCAGCTCGACGGCAAACGTGACGAAGTCAACCTCCAGCGCGCGCAGCCAAGCACGCAGCTCGATCACATCGAGCCGGCGTTCGCCGCTTTCGACCTTGCTAACCGTGGCTTGGCCGCGGCCAAGCCGCTGCGCCAGGTCGGCTTGGCGCAGCTTGACGGACTCGCGGTTGCTCCGCAGAAGCTCCAGGAAGATTTGCTGATGACGGCTGTTTAGAGACTTGAACATGGCGACCCTTAGCCAGCCAGACTAGCCGTACCCGTCGCGTATTCGGAAAGGGAATCTAACCACAGGCTGCGCGGTAGCACAAAGGGCAACGAGCTCGCCAGATCTCGAGCGACTGCAGATACTTCTGGTTATAAAAAACTCAGCTGCTGGACCGAGTCCGGCAGCGCTCTTCAGCCGATGTTTGTCTGCCACAAATCGTTCGAATTTCCCGTCCCTCCGCTCCTTCGCTCGCCCGGGTCCAGCTACTACCGGACAGTCGAACTCTCGCTTCAGCTACCTTGGTTCATCGTCACGTACCTGATCCGCGAGGGTGAGAACAGCTGCTTGCGTTCCGTTTGCTGCAGCTGGGACAACGACCTCATTGAGTTGATCACCCCGCAGGCGTTGACGCAAGCTACCCAGACGTCGCCGCCGACACAGCAGGCGGTTGCCTCCTTGCAGCAAGTCGTGCCGCAGCCGGATGGCAACGGTTGGGCGGTTCGTGACATTCGAAGCGTATGGACTGCGCTCAACGCCTCATCGGACGAACAGGTTGTGATCCTGGAGGACGCATACGGAGCCCAGTTCTACGGCACGTTTCCGAGTGATGAAGCGCCGATCGTTGGTGAGCGACGCCTCGTCGCCCGGATCTGCATGTAGATGCCGCCCATTTCACGCCCCATCCTGTTCTGCGGGGATCCGCATTCCCGATTTCATCAAATCCTCGAGAGCGCGCGTCGCACCCGTGCGTCGAACGTCGTTCTTCTCGGGGACATGGAGCCTTCCTGCCCTCTTGAAGAGGTGATGGCTTCGCTGCAACAGGACGGCATCGAGTGGTACTTCGTTGCAGGCAACCACGATGCCGACAGCCAGGTGTTAGCCCGCCGCGTCTGGAACCGGAACACGGAGCCGCACAACGTACACGGACGCGTGGTTACGCTGAAAGGAGGCCTACGCTTGGCCGGCCTCGCCGGCGTGTTCAGGGGCGATGTGTGGTACCCGATGGTCGGAGACAAGAACGGAGGCCGATCAACGTACTACTCTCGACTGGATCTCGAGCGCGTGACCCCGCGACAGTACCGTTTCAATCCGTACAATGCCGCGGCTCCTCAGGTGCACCACAAGCACTGGGCCAGCATCTTCGAAGAGGAGTACGACGCCTTGGCAGAAATGCAGGCGGACATTCTGGTGACGCACGAGGCACCTTCCTACCACTGCGACTTCAGCGGCAAGGGAACGGGCTTCCGAGCCATCGACGAGCTGGCAGACTTTCTCGGTGCGCGATACGCGGTCCACGGACATCATCACGACAACCAGGACAGCTCTGGATACTGGGTACAGCAAAGGTTCGAAAGCCACGGGGTAGGACTGCGCGGCGTCTCGGCGCTGTGGCCCGACGGCCGATGGGAGGTTGTCGTGCCGGGCGAGATCGACGATGTACGTCGGCGACAACTGGGGGCATCAGAATGAGGCTCCTCGTGTTCGGCGATTCCACCTCGAGCTCGTCGCACGGCCGATCCGGCCGGCTGGCGTGGACTACGACGCGGTGGAACAGGCCGTCGACATCCACCGTCATGCGCGCAACGCGACGCACTGGGCGAAGAGAGGCAGTGCGTTCGGCGGCAAACTGGCTGCACGGCGAACTCAGTGACGCGATGCACGCCGTCCTGTGCGGCGCCGGGCACAACCTGAGGATGAACCTGCGGTACCTGCGGGTACTTGGCTAGCCTATAGCGGCGGCCCTCGTATGGCTCTCGTTGCGCATCGCCTGCTTGCTCAGGCCTCCTGCCGCACCTCGCGCTTCAGTCGCCGGTTGACCTGACACATCCCGCTCGCTTCGCACAAGGGCGTGGTTGATCGACCGCTTACGACTACTCATCGTCGTTCAGCGCGTGTCGCTGCCAATCACGCGCTCGGCGTAGAGATCGACTGCACTGTGCAGATTTGCTAACTGGTCGGCACCGAAGGCAAATGCTCCGGATGAGCGCTCGACGCGCTGCGTGCCAGGTCGCCACTTCTACTGCGTGCCCACGCCACCCTCAATCTGTACTGCGGCGGACTGAGCGGCTGGCGTTGACGCCTTTCGAGAAACGCGTCGCTTGCGCTTCGTTGGTTCGTTGGAAGACTCAACACTCGACGGAGATCCCGAAGCATCGATCAGGAACCGGTTGCGGTTCTTCACACCAACAATCCAATTCGGAGGCTTGCCTCGCCCAGTCCATGTCTTGCCAGACTTCGGATCCCTGTATTTGGGCGCTCCGACAGTGATCTTGGCCTCGCGTCGACCCTTGACGGCCGCCCGTCTTTCGAGGCTCCGCGCCAGACCCAGATCCTCATGCGTCAATCCGTAGGCGGCAATGGCTTCCTTGATTCTTGATATAACGCCGGCCACTTCCGCTTTCCGCAGTTTCTCGGCCTCCCGTTCCAACTTGACAATCTGAGCCTTTAGCGATGCATAGGTCTTCATGAATATGTTTCCAACGAAGTATCGGAATGGGCCATTCTCGCCTCGATTTGATGCTTAGCGCCAGCGGGCCGCTGTGAAGTCGACAAGCGCCCTGCCCAAGGCCAAGGTCTGCTATGCCAGCGGTTGCGGTCTATCACTCGGAAGCCTGCCACCGTCCGCTGGCCGCCTCGATGCGGACGTTGGAAAGGTCCAGGAACTTCAGCGGCACTTGGGCAAGGACAAGTAAGAACGGAACGACGCACCACACTAGACCAAGTCAGCCGAGTTCTCTGGCCACCAGCGATCCAACAATTAGCTCTGCCCACCGCAGGCAGTCGAAGACTACTGATCGAAGGATGGGCTTGGAACCGTGCACATCCCCCATCTTGGAACGCAGCGTCTGCATCACGTAGGCCCCTTGATTCAATGCACCCTCGAGGTTCTTGTGGAACGGCACGATCTCGGACTGCGGCCAACCGAGTTCTTTGAGCTGCTCGTCGAGAGTGGTCAGTACGCCCTTTGCCTGTGCCGCCTTCTTGCACGCCTCCTGGAATGAGGCGTCGGCGGGATCGCCGAGACTCATCTGCCTGTAGACCATCGCGGTCGCCGAGTCCACGGCTCCACATGCTGCAGAGATCGCGCCGGACAGATCACCGTCTCTGAATCGCTGCGCTGCCTTCAAGAGGTCCTTCCGACACTCCCCGGGCGTGTCATCGAGCGTTTGAGGGCTCAGCACCTGGATGGGAACGAGCGTCTGATCGACAAACGACCACCCCAGCCGATCCAGGTACTCCGACAATTTCTCTTGAGATTGAGGCCTACGACGCAGGACCTCTTCGATGATGATAGTCAGGAACTTCTCTCGAGCGCTCGGTAGCATCTTGGCGTACTGCCGGTCCACCGCGGTCATGAGCTGACCTTTCGAGGCGCCCCCTTGCTGCTTCTGATCAAGGTGAGCGAGTGTCGTGACGTCGAGGCCACCCAAGCCAGTGACTTCCTTGATGTCGTAGAAGATCAACTCTTGGAGGCATGCGCGCACGGCTGGCCATGCAGCAAGAAAATCAGCAGGTGAGTTCGTAGTCGTAGACATTGTCACCGGCGCCGGCACTTGCACCTGCGGTGTCGGTTCCGGGATACGCACAATAGCAAGCCGGCGAACCTCTGGCACGATAAAACCCTGAATGAGATCGATGTCCTCCAGCGCGCCTCCCCGCTGCGGGATCAGATCCGCCAATTGCTTTGCAAGCCGAGGCCATCCGATGGAGTCGCAGTAGGCCTTCAGCGTCTTCAGCATGCCTGTCAGGACGTTGTCGATGAAGGCGCGCGGCTCTGGGTCGTCTAGGTAGTCGTTCGGCTTGATGCGCAAGGCTTCCAGCCCTTCGAGTGCTGCGAAGAGACCCTTTGCTTGGCTCGGCGAAAGCTCGCGTTCTACGTCAAGCGCGACTATTGGGCCAGAAGACTCCCTCTCCTGCTGATCGATGAGTAAAGCTTGCAGCGGCGACACTACCGGTGGGTTACTCCACCTCCGGACTTGTTCAAGGAGCGCGCCGTACGTCTCGTACTGGAGAATCGCCTCCGCCGGCGTCACGAACGCATCCACCAAGCGCAGGTCGGTGCTGCCGCCCGCGCACCAGATCGAAACGTCCCGCATCCGTTGAAGGGCCTCGTCGACGATTGCTCGAGACATTCCGACTTCATCGGCCAATGACACCACGGGCACCTGGCGGTCTTGATCACGAAAGTAGCGACGACGCAGGGCGCCATAGAGCAGCTCGATCTGCCCGAGCAAAAGGATTGCCTTTGGGGAGCCTACCTGAGGTAGTGCTGCAGCGGACACGATGTAGTTGCCACCGTCGCGCTTCAGCATGCCTTCTCGTTCGAGTTCGTCGAGAGACGAGATGTCCGAGTGATGCTCGACTCGGAATTTCAGTGCTGGCAGTGTGCTGCCAGGCGCGACCGAGCGGTCCAATGCAAGCACAAGAAGGCGCTTTTTTTTTGCATCGGATAGTCCCTGGGCGTTAATATCGTCCATCACATCGTTCGAGCGTCTGATTCACGTTGCGAGAGTCTATCGAGCCCGCGCTGCGCCGCCCACGCCGCAATCGGGCTGTAACGTTTCCACCATCGCTTTAGGGAACCGCTGATTTATTCGGGCAGATCTCGATGGCCGAACGAGGCGTGGACAGCGAGGATGGTTGCATGAAACAGACGAGCTTTGCGAGCCTGGAGTACGCGGGCAAGAAGCGCCAGACGAGGCGCGAGAAGTTCCTGGGCGAGATGGAGCGCGTGGTGCCGTGGTCGGCGCTGTGCGGCTTGATCGAGCCGCACTATCCGCGCAGCGGCCGCGTCGGTCGCCCACCGATCGGCGTGGAGCGGATG
>NZ_JBFUGW010000234.1:0-9827 GCF_056402735.1 Rhizobacter sp. P3_C12 | reverse complement strand
CGCCAGCACGCCGCCGCACGCCAGCAGGCTGGCCGGCAGCAGCCACGTCGACGCGGCGGCCGGCGACCAGGGCCGGCCCAGCAGCGGGATCGCGGGCCACCCCGCAGCCGCCTGGGCCAGCGCCCGGTAGTCGTGCGAGCACAGCCGTTGCAGCATCTCGACGGCGAAGACACTGCCTGCCGCCAGCAGCAGCGCCGCGCCCGCCACCAGCCCGGCCACGGCCACCGCCCGGCGCCAGCCCTGGCGCTCGACGAGCCGTGCGCCCGCACCGAACAGCCCCGACAACCCGGCCGGCGCGAACATCATCACCAGCACGAACAGCACGCCCTGGTACAGCAGCCACGACTGCGTGGCGTCGGACACCGCGTAGCCGAAGAAGGTCATCAGCGCCGCCCCGAGCGCCGGCCCGAGGAAGATGCCGACGCCGCCGATGTAGCTGTTCAGCACCACGGTGGCCGACACGCCGGCATCGAAGACGGCGTAGTTCGCGGCCTCGTTGCTCAGCGCCTGCAGCCCGCCGGCGAGGCCGGAGAACATCGCCGAGATCGCGAAGGCCGACACGCCGAGGCCGTGCACGTCGTAGCCGAGGAAGCGCAGCCGGTGCGCGTTCTCGCGCAGCGCGAGCGTCAGCCGGCCAGCCGGCGTGCGGCTGTGGAAGTACAGCAGCCCGAGGGCCGCCAGCACCCACGCGAGGGTCAGGTAGTAGACCTGGACCGTCGAGCCGAAGGCCAGGCCCCAGGCGGGCGCACGCATCGTCGAGAGGCCGGATTCGCCGCCGAACAGGCCCTTCAGTTGCGGCGCCAGCGCATGCAGCAGCTCGGCGATGGCCAGCGTGATCATCGCGAAGGTGGTGCCGCTGCGCTGCGTGGCGAACCAGCCGGCCGCGATGCCGACGGCGAGCCCCGCCCCGGCCCCCACCAGCGGCATCAGCGGCGTCGGCAGCAGCCCGCTGCCACCGAAGGCATTCATCGCATGCACCGTCGCGAAGGTGCCGATGCCGAAGTACGCCGCATGCCCGAACGACAGCATGCCGGCGCGGCCGCTGAGCATGCCGTAGGCGCTGGCGAACAGCGCCGCGATGAGCATCTGGATCGATGCGATCAGCAGGCCGGCCGACAACAGCGCCGGCAGTGCCGCCAGCAGCACCACGCCGGCCACGAGAAGGGGGAGTGTCGAGCGCATCGATCAGGCCTTCTCACCCATCAGCCCGCCGGGCCGCACCAGCAGGATCAGCAGCATCAGCGCAAAAGGCAGCGTGGCGGCCAGGCTCGACAGCTTCAGCGTCAGCAGCCCGCCCACGCTCTGCGCCCAGCCGCCGGCACCGACGACGGCCAGCAGGTCGGCGATGCTGCGGTCCACGCCCACCGCCAGCGAGGTGACGATGCCGATCAGCAGCGAGGCCAGCATCGCCCCGCCGAGTGAGCCGAGCCCGCCCACGACGACGACCACGAACACCATCACGCCGACTTCGAGCGCCATGTTCGGGTTGGTGGTGTAGAACGCGCCCGCGATCGCACCGGCCAGCCCGGCGAGCGCCGCGCCGACACCGAACACGCCCATGAAGACCAGCTGCACGTTGTGCCCCAGCGCCTGCGCCATGCGCGGCTTGTGGATCGCCGCCCGCACGACGATGCCGATGCGCGTGCGTGTGAGCAGCAGCCACAGCGCGGCGAACATCGCGAGCGCCACAGCGGCCATCAGCGCGCGGTACGCCGGGTACTGCTGCCGGCCGATCGTGAACACCGCGAAATCGAGCGCCGGCGGAATGCGGTAGTCCACCGGGTGGTTGCCGAAGAACAGCTTGATCGTCTCGGCGATGATGAACGACAGCCCGAAGGTCAGCAGCAGTTCGTGCGCATGGCCGTGGTGGTGCACGCGGCGCAGGAACCAGCGCTCCACCACCACGCCGACCGCGCCCGACAGCAGCGTGGCCGCGACCACCGCCGGCCCGAAACCGAGCAGGCCCTGCAAGGTGTACGCGAAGTAGGCGCCGAGCATGTAGAACGACGCGTGCGCGAAGTTCAGCACGCCCATCATCCCGAACACCAGCGTCAGCCCGGCCGACACCATGAACAGCAGCAACCCGTAGACCGTGCCGTTCAGCACGCCGAAGACGAAGGACTCCATCGCCTCAACCGGGGCGCTGCATCTTGCAGCTGGCCTGCGCCGGCACGGCAGCCTCCTCGGCGGTGAACACCTTCACCGGCTTGAAGCCGAGCGCGGTGTCGTCGGCCTTGTACTTCGCGTCCTTGGCCACCACCGACACCACCAGCGGCAGCAGCACCTGGTGGTCGGCAGCGCGCATGCTGGCCTCGCCCATCGGCGTCTTCAGCCGCGTGGTCTCCAGCGCCCGCGCGAGCGCGTTGACGTCGAGCGCGCCGTTCACCGGCTTCGTGCGCTTCAGCGCATCGGCCACCATCTCGAGGCCGAACACCGTCTGCGGCTCGGTCGCGACCGGCCAGTGCCCGCTCTTCGCCTTGTAGTCGGCCATGAAGCGATCGCCTTCCGCGCCGGCGGCCTCGGCATTGAAGGCCTGCGCGACGAAGTGGCCTACCGCCTGCTCGCCGGCGTTCGCGATGTTGCCCACCTGGTCGAGGTAGATGGTGCCGAAGCGCAGCTTCAGCCCGGCCGCCTTCGACGCCTTCATCATCAGCAGCAGGTCGTTCGACCAGTTGCCGGTGATCACCGTGTCGGCGCCCGAGGCGCTGATCTTGGCAACGTAGGGCGCGAAGTCCTGGATCTTGTTGACGTCGTGCAGCGTCTTCTCCACCACCTGGTAGCCGCCGGCGCCGGCGTTGTCGACGATGGCGCGCTCCATGTCCTGGCCCCAGGAGTAGTTCTGGTTGATCGAATACACCTTGCTGCCCAGCGCACCCGCCTGCTTCATCGCCTGCACCAGCGCCTTGGTGCGCACCTGCGCATTGCCGGCGAAGCGGAAGTGGTGGAAGTTGCACTTCTCGCCGGTGAGTTCCAGCGCCTCGGCGCCGACGTTGATGTAGACGATCTCCTTGCCCGGGTTGCGCAGGTTGTGCTTGCGCACGTCCTCGGTGATCTGGCCGCCGATCGCCGACGAGCCGCCCTGCACGACGATCTGCACGCCGTCGGCGGCAGCGGCCTTCAGCTTGTCGGAGGCGCCCGCCGGGCCGCCCTGGTTGTCGTACTCCAGCAATTGCACCGGCTCGCCGTTCCAGCCGCCGGCGGCGTTCAGCTTGTCGACGGCATAGCGCACCGCGGCGCGGTAGGCCTGGCCCGTGGAGGCCTGCGGGCCGGAGAGCGTCTCCAGCACGCCGATCTTGACCGGGGCGGCCTGCGCCGCGGTGGCCAGCAGCACCAGCAACGGCAGGGTGGCGATTCGAACAGCATTCATCGTTTGTCTCCGAGGATTTTTTAGAGGTACTCGACGTTGCCGTCGATGCTGATGGCCTGCCCGGTCATGTTCCGGGCCGCAGGCGAACACAGGAACAGCGCGAGCGCCGCCACGTCGTCGGCGCTCACCATGCGGCGCAGCGAGATCTTGTCGAGGTACTGCTGGCGCATCTCGGCCACGCCGATGCCGACCGAGGCCGCGCGTGCCGCGATCACGCCGCTCATGCGCTCGCCCTCGACCGTGCCCGGCAGGATCGCGTTGACGCGGATGTCGTGCGGGCCGAGCTCGATCGCCAGCGATTTGGTCAGGCCGACGATGGCCCACTTGCTCGCCGCATACGGCGTGCGGTACGGGTAGCCCAGGCGCCCCGCGACCGAGGCCATCGAGATCAGGCACGGGCTGGCCGCCGAGCGCTTCAGCATCGGCACCGCGCGGCGCGCGAAGTAGTACTGGCTGTTCAGGTTGACGGCGATGGTGCGTTCCCAGCCGGCGCCGTCGATGTCTTCGACCGGCCCGGTCGGCCCGGCGATGCCGGCGTTGTTGACCAGCACGTCGAGCCCGCCGAACGCGCCCTGCACGTCGTCGAACACCAGGTCGACATCGGCGGCGACGGAGGCATCGGCCATGCTGCCGGTGATGCCCGGCAGCTCGGTCGTCAGGCGATCGAGCGCGCTGCGGTCGATGTCGCAGACGTGCACCCGCGCCCCCGCTTCGTGGAAGGCGCGCGCGATCGCGGCACCGATGCCGTTGGCGCCCGCCGTCACGAGGACGCGCAGGTGGGGCGCGGGCCGGAGCGAATCCAGGATGGGCATGCAGGTCCTCGGGTGAAAGAGGCGCCAGTCTCGATGCGCCGCGCGGCGCGGCCAATGTGCGGTGCGCACACCTTGAGGACCGCTTCAGTGTCTTTCGAAGCCCGCGCGCGTGCCGCTGCGGCGCTGGGGCCTCTGGTAGCCTGTGGCCCACGCAGACGCCGTCGACGGCGCACATGAACCAGCAGCAAACAGGAGACAAGCCATGCGGAGCAGTGCCCCGCCCTCCCCCGACGGCGCCGGCACGCTGGTCGCCGAGCTGATCCACCTGCTCCACCAGGGCGCGCCCGCCGGCGATTTCGCGCGCCGCCTGGCCGAGGTCGAGGCGCTGCCGGACCAGGTGCCGGCCAAGTCCACGCTGGCCGAGACGGTGCGCATGGCRATGGCGATCCGCAACCGGCTCGAGCTGCAGCAGCAGCGCGAGCGCGGCATGCTGGCCGTCATCGACTCGGCCCAGGCCTTGTCGAGCCGGCTCGACCTGCAGAGCCTGCTGGCCGCCCTGGTGCAGCGCGCGCGCAACCTGCTGGGCTCCGACGTGGCCTGGCTGTCGGTCTACGACGCCGAGCGCGGCGAGTTCCACGTGCTGGCCGCCGACGGCGCGATGCAGCAGACCACCTCGGGCATGGTGGCGCGGCACGACCGCGGCGTGGCCAGCGTCGTGATGTCGACACGCCTGCCCTTCATGACGCCCGACTACCTGCACGACCAGCGCTTCGGGCACGACGCCAGTCTCGATGCCGCCTTCCGCGATGAGGGCATCGCGGCGCTGGTGGGCGTGCCGCTGGTGTGGGACGGCGAGGTGACGGGGCTGTTGTTCGTCGCCGACCGCTACCACCGGCTGCACACCGCGCAGAGCATCTCGATCCTGTGCACGCTGGCCACGCACGGCGCGGTGGCGCTGAAGAACGCGCGCGACTTCGAGCGCGCCAACGCGGCGCTGCACGACGCCGACCAGGCCCGCGCCGAGCTGGAGCGGCATGTGCGCAGCATCCAGGCGGCGACCGACGCGCACGAGCAGCTGACCTCGCTGCTGGCGCGCGGCGCCTCGCTCGCGACGCTGTGCGAATCGGTCGCGCGGCTGCTGGGCGGCAGCGTGCTGGTGCTCGACGAAGCCCTGCAGGCGGTGAGCGCGCCCGCGGCGCCGGGCCATGCCGGCCCTGGTGCGGCCGGCTACACGCCGCACGGCGAGCGCAGCGCCGAGGTGGCGCGCGCGCTGCGCCAGAGCCGCGAGACGGGGCGCTCGGTGCCGGCGTGGCAGGTCGAGGGCGAATCCTGCCGGATCATGGCGGTGATCGGCGGCGACGGCATCCTCGGCGCGGCCCTGCTCTTCCACGCCGGCGAGCTGGAGGAGATCGCGATCCGCACCTTCGAGCGCAGCGCGAGCGTGATCGGCGTGGTGCTGCTGTCGCGCCAGCGGCTGGAGGCCTCGAAGAGCCACGACGCATCGGACCTGCTGCGCTCGCTCGTGTGGCCGCGCCAGGGCGAGCTGAAGGACCTGGTCGGCCGCGCCGAGCCGCATGGCGTGGACCTGTCGCGGCCGCTGGCGCTGATGCTGGTGGAGATGGACGGCCCGAGCGCCGGCTACGCGGCGCGGCGTTTCAGGACGATGCGGCCCTTGCCCCATGCCTTGGTCGACGACCTGGACGGCACGCTGGTGATCCTGTGCGGCGCCAGCGGCGCGCTCGACGCGCGGCTCGCGGTCTCGGCCTGGGCGCGCAGTGAGCTGCACGCGCCGCACCGCGGCGTGCTGTCGCGCCCGATCGGCGGGCCGGCCGAGATCCCGGCGCTGTACGCGACGCTGGGCCGTGCGCTGCCGGTGCTGCGGCGCATCGGCGTGCAGGGACAGATCGTCAACCAGAACGAACTCGCGCTGTACTCGACGCTGTTCGAGAGCCACGACCAGGCGAGCCTCGGCAGCTTTCTCGAAGCGACGATCGGCCCGCTGATCTCGCTCGACCGCAAGCGCAGCGCCGAACTGGCGCCGACGCTGCTGAGCTACTTCGACAACAACCAGAACGCGAAGACCACCGCGCAGCGCCTGGGCATCCACGTCAACACGGTGCGGCAGCGCCTGGCCACCATCGAGACGCTGCTCGGGCATTGGGGCCAGGCGTCGCGGGCGCTGGAGATCCACATCGCGCTGAGGCTGTGGCACCTCAGCGCGGGGGGCGACTGAATTGGCGTCAACCCTTTATTGAACGCTGATCTGCTTCGCGCTCGGCGAGGCGTCGAACACCAGCGTGGCCGGCCACTGCGGCCAGGTCGTGCCGAGGCCGGCGTTGTTCGGGTCGCCATTGCGCGCGAAGGCGCCGATGCTGCGCATCATCGCGTTCGACAGCGCCAGCCGGCCGGGCTCGTTGGCCGTGGTGTTCGCGAAGTTGGCATACAGCGACGGGCCGAAGTTGCCGAACGCGAACGGCAGGTCGAACGCGTGCGCCGCGCCGTAGATCTCGTTGAACGGGGCCGGCATCTCGTCCCAGTCGAAGCGGTAGTACCAGATCGGGTTCTGCTGCGATTGCAGTGCGCCGAGCACGCTGTCGCGGCTGTTCAGGAAGAAGATCCGGTTCAGCTGCTCGGAGCGCGCGGTGAAGCCGGTGACGGGCGCGTCGATCGGCAGGTACGACGGCGGGATCCACTGCGCGATCGTCGTCGTCGCCGGCCCGTTCGGCTTGTAGTTGAACGCGATCGAGAACACCGTCGGGTCGTCGAGCAGGCGACCGCTGCCGGTGCCGCCGGCCAAGGGCAGCAGCGTGGGGAACAGCTTGCCTTCGTCGCGCGTGTTGCCGGCCAGCACCGGCACCTTCAGGTAGCTGCCGGCCTGGATGGCCGCGATCGGGCTCACCGGCAGCACGTTGCCGTCGGCGATCGGCCCGGAACCCGAGGCGCCCACCGGCGCGAGCTTGCTCGTCACCGTGTTGATGATGGCCTCGGCGCTCTTGCCGCGCATGTACGTGGCGATCTGCTCCGGCGTGCGCGACGCGACGTAGCCATAAGCGGCTGTCAGGTCGGCGGCCAGCCCATCGGCGAGCACCAGGTGGGCGACCAGGAAATCGGCCTGCCCGCGGAAATCCGACGGCGACGCCAATGTCGCGAGGCTGCCGGCCGGCAACTCGCTGGCGCGCGAGATGCCGCCGCTGATCGGGATCACGCGGTGCACCAGTGCCGGGTTGGCCTGCACGACGAGCGGCGAGGTCATCAGCGCGTAGACGTTCACTGCACCGGCCGACTGGCCCATCAGCGTGACGTTGCCGGGGTTGCCACCGAACGCGGCGACATTGCGGTTGACGAACTTGAGCGCCTGCAGGATGTCGAGCAGCGCGAAGTTGCCCGAATCGTCGAGCGCATCGCCGGTCTTCAGCTGCGCCAGGTTGATGAAGCCGAGCAGCCCGAGGCGGTAGTTCACCGTGACGACCACCGCATTGGCCGTGCGGGCCAGTGCCGCGCCGTCGTAGACCGGATCGGCGGTGTAGCCGGTGACGTTGCTGCCGCCGTGCACGAACACGATGACCGGCAGGTGGGTGGCCGCGCTGGTCGGGCGCCAGATGTTGAGGTAGAGGCAATCCTCCGAGCCGACCGGCTGGCCGACGGTGGTGCCGATGGTGGCGTCGTACCTGTTGTTGGAGCCGGGGCCGTACAGGCGGCCGAACGAGGCGCAGGCATTGCCGAACTGCTGCGTAGCCTTGGGCGAAGTCCACGGGGCGAGCTCGGCCGGCGCCTTCCAGCGCAACTCGCCGACCGGAGCCTTGGCATACGGGATGCCCTTCCACGCCCAGGTGCCGCTGGTGGCCGAGTGGTCGGTGCCGATCACGTCGCCGAGGCTGGTGGTGCGCTGCGTCGGCGAGGCGGCCTCGCGGTTCGCGCAGGTGAACGAGGCGGCCATGTTGACGTCTCCGGTGCCGTTGTAGCGCGGCCATTGGGGGTGGTCGCACAGCGGCCGGGTGCGGCCGGGCACGCCGGCGGTGTCGGTCACCACCTGCGCGCTGGGGGCGGTGCCGTGCTCGGCCCAGTTCTCCAGCGTGGTGAGCGAATCCCAGGCGGCGTTGAAGGCCGTGCTGACCGCATGGCCGAGGCCGGGGATCTCGTAGTAGCGGACGAAGGTGTCGACTTCGCTCGGCCCCATGCGGGCTTGCAGGCGCTGGTAGTACGCCTCGGTGGCGCGGGTGCTCACCAGGATGTCGGCCACGCCGTGGGCGAGCAGCAGCTTGCCGCCCTTGGCCGCGAAGGCGTCGAGATCGACGCGGGTGTCGAGCAGCGTGCTGAGCTGGCTGACGCGGTTGGCCCACGGGCCGGGGTTCTCCGGATCGAAGGACAGCGAGTCGTAGCCGGCATCGCGGGTCACCGAGTACTTGATCCACTGGTCGAGCAGGGTGCCGATGTAGGGCGAGTTGCGCGGCATCGGCGTGGCCGGCGCGGCGGTGCCGAGGGCCAGGAAAGTGATGGTCGGCTGCAGCGGCGACGGGTTGGTGGTGATGCCGAGGTCGGCGCCCCAGACGTTGGCGCCCGGGTAGTGCGTTTCGCCGCTGGCCAGCGCGAAGTGGAACTGGGTGTCGGTGTTCATCACCTTCAGCGCGGTGATCTGTGCATCGGAGAGGCAGGTGTCGCCCGCCTCGGCGCCATCGGGGCAGCGCAGCGGGTTGCCGGCGACGCTGGCGGTGGCCGGGTCGAAGACGGCGTTGCAGCGTTGCTGGTTGCTGATGAGGCCGTCGACCACGCCGTCGAGGCCGTCGCAGGCTTCCATCGCCGCGGCGTAGACCAGGGCGCGCTTCGCGGAGCTGGGGTAGGCGCCGGGCTTGGAGAGCGCACGGCTGACGCGCTGGCCGTGCAGCAGCGCGGCGGCGTCGTTCCAGGCGGGGTAGAGGGAGATGGCGCCGTCCCAGTCGGCAGGCCATCGGGTGATGGCGGCGAGGGCTTCGCGGCCACCGGTGGAGCCGCCGGCGAAGTAGGCCTTGTCGACGGAGGCGACGGCGTAGCGGGCCTTGACGAGGTAGGTGGCGGCGTCGCGGGTCTTCTTGATGGCGTCGCCGCCGAAGTTGTCCGCCGCTTCGTCGTTGAGCGCGAAGGAGCCGTCCTGCGAGCCGAAGGCGTTGGCCTGGTGGCCGGAATCGCTGGCGAAGGTGGCGTAGCCGCGGCCGAGCGGGTTGGGCTGGTCGGTGGGGCCGACGGGGACGTTGCCGGTGACGGCGGGGATGCTGCCATCGAAGCCGCCGCCGCCGAACATCACGACCTTGTGGTTCCAGGTGGTGGGCAGCGCGAGGTTGAAGCGGATGTCGGGCGCGGCGGGGTCGACCGGGGAGATCCTGGCGACGACGAGGCAGTGCTCGGGGATCAGCTTGGGGGCCGTGCCGGTGGGGGCGACGACGGTGGCCGAGACGACGGTGGCGCCGGAGGTGGGCAGGCCGATCGATGCGGCGGGGATGGCGGTGCCTTCGAGCTGGGCGCAGGTGAGTGGCGTGGAGGTCGTCGGAGGTGGTGTGCCGCCTCCGCCACCGCCGCCGTCATCGCCGCCGCCGCAGGCGGCGAGCAGCAGGGAGAGGGCGAAGAGCGGCGCGATGCCGAGGCCGGGTCTGGGTTGTCGCATGTCTTGTCTCCTGTCGTTTGTTGTCGCACCTCTGGCGGGTGCGCGGTCGGGAACGGACTAGTCTTTGTTCGAC
>NZ_JBFUGW010000233.1:0-9997 GCF_056402735.1 Rhizobacter sp. P3_C12 | reverse complement strand
GGCCCAGCCGGCGGCGCCGACCAGCGCGGCCAGGTCGAGCGGCGCGGCGCGCGCGGGGGTGCGGCTCGGTGCAGAGGTGCGGCGCAGGCGGGTGGCAAGCAGGGCGGTGAGGGCAGTCATGGTGTTGTTCGAAGGTGGCTGACACAGCCTCTATCGCGAGAACCGGACCACCCCGTTCGTCGAACGCAAGCCGTTGATTTGATTGGGTTTTGTATTTCGATCTGCATACTTCGTATACAGTGCGCGAACCCCTCGTCGTCAACCTGGTTGACAGGTCACCCCTGCATGCTGATCCACGCCACCCTGGCCTTTGCGCTGTTCGAGACCCTGGCCCTGGCCGGCGTGCTGCTGTGGTGGGCCGACCGGGTCGCGGGGGCGCGCTTGCTGGCCGCCTTCCTGACCGGCATCGCGATCTGGATCACCGGCAATGAGCTGCCGAACTGGTTCGGCCACGAGGTCGAGCGCGCGAGCATGGCCCTGCTCGCGACCGCGCCGCTCACCTCGTCGTTCTTCTTCCACTTCTGCCTGGTGTTCTGCCGCGTCGAGATCGGCCGGGCCGGCGTCGCAGCCGCGTATGCGCTGGGGGCGGTGTCGACGCTCGCGGCCGAGATCCTGGTGCCGGGCCACCTGGTCGCGCACCGCGACATCGGCTGGATCGCCATCGCCAACCTGAGCGGCTGGATCGCCAGCATGGCGTGGGTGATCCTCGGCATCGGCGGCGTCTCGGTGCTGCTGCACACGCTGATGCGGGCGCGCCGGCCGGGTCGCGGTTGGCAATTCAGCCAGTACTTCAACCAGATCGCCTCCGTCACCGCCTCGTGCCTGTGGGGCATGCTGTGCCTCACCGGCTACGGCATCGCGGTGCTCGACTGGCCGGTGTACCCGTTCCCGCTGCTCGGGCTGCCGTTCTATCCGCTGATCCTCGTCTACGGCATCCTGCGCTACGGCGTGTTCGTCGCCAATGCCTGGGCGCGCCGCGCGCTGGTGTGGGCGCTGCTGCTGGCGCTGGGCGCGGCGATCGTCGCGGTGACGCCGCTGCTGCCGATCGAGTCGCGCTGGATCGGTGGCCTCGCGGTGGCGGCCAGCTGCCTCGCGCTGAACGGCCCGGTGCGGCGCTTCGCTGAGCGGCTGGTGTACCCGGGCGGCGAGGTGTCGGTGGCCGACCTGGGCGCCTGGCGGCTCGCGCTGCAATCGCCCGAGACGCCGCAGGCGCTGGCCGAGCGCGCCGCGGCCTTGCTGAGCCAGCGCATCGGCACGCGCGTGGAGGTGCATGTGGGCGAGCTGCCAGAGGCTCCTGCCTCTGCGCCTTCGCTGGTGTGCCTGGCGGGCCCTGCAGGCTGGACCACCACGCTGCACGGCTGGGAGGCCGCACCGCCCGGCCCGCGCCAGGTGGCCGAGCTGTTCGGCAGCGTCGTCGCCGAAGCGGCGGCCCGCGTCGAGCAGGCGCGCCAGATCGCCGAGCGCGAGCGCGAGCGGCAGTTGCAGGCGCGGCTCGCCGAGCTCGGCTCGCTGGCGGCCACGGTGGCGCACGACATCCGCAACCCGTTGAACATCATCTCGATGGCGGTGGCGATGGCACCCGCCGAGACCCGGCGCGAGGTGGCTGACCAGGTCGCGCGCATCTCGCACCTGACGCGCGACCTGCTCGATTACGCCAAGCCCTGGAAGCTCGTGACCGCGCCGATCGACCTGGCCGCGCACGTGCGCACCGCGGCGCGCCGGCTGCCGGCGCTGAGCCTCGGCCCGGGGCTGGACGGCGAGCTGATCGTCGAGGCCGATGCGCGGCGCGTCGACCAGGCGCTGACCAACCTGGTGGAGAACGCGCGCACCGCAGCTGCGGATGCGCAGCACGACGGCGCCGGCGTGCACATCGACGCCGAGACCACGGCCGATGCGCTGCTGCTGCACGTCTGCGACAACGGCCCGGGCGTGCCGGCCGAGGTGCGCGAGCGGCTGTTCGAGCCGTTCGCGTCGCGCAGCCCGGGCGGCACCGGGCTCGGCCTCGCGATYGTCGCGCGCGTGATGAACGCGCACGGCGGCAGCGTGGCGCTGACCGAGCGGGCGCCATGGCGGACGTGTTTCACATTGAGATTTCCGAGGACGACATGAGCGATACCGATGACACCGCGCCCGAGGCGGGGCGCGTGCTGCTGGTGGACGACGAGGCTGCGTTCCAGCGCCTCGGCGGCAGCTTCCTGCGCGGGTTGGGCCACGAGGTCACGCTGGCCGGCGACGGCGAGCAGGCGCTCGAGGCCTTCGCGCGGCAGCGGCCCGAGCTGGTGCTGCTGGATCTCGCGATGCCGCCGCACATGGACCCCGAGATCGGCCTGGAGCTGATCCCGCGCTTCGCCGGCGTGCCGGTCATCGTGCTGACGGGCCACGGCGAGCACGAGCTCGCGCTGCGCGCCACCGAGCTGGGGGCGTGGGATTTCCTCACCAAGCCGATCGACCCGGACATGCTGCGCTTCGTCGTCGCGCGGGCGCTGCGCAAGGCGCGGCTCGATGCCGAGATCGCCACGCTGCGCAGCACGCAGGCGACCGACGACCTCGGCATGGTGGGCCAGGCGCCGGCCACCGCGCAACTGCGGGCGATGGTGCGGCGCGTCGCGCAGACCGGCGTCAGCGTGCTGGTGCTGGGGCCCACTGGCACCGGCAAGGAGCTGGTGGCGCGCGCGCTGCATGCCTGCAGTGCGCGGCAGAACGGGCCGTTCGTCGCGATCCATTGCGGCGCGTTGTCGGCCGAGCTGCTCGAGAGCGAGCTGTTCGGCCACATGAAGGGCAGCTTCACCGGCGCGTACCGCGACCAGCCGGGGCTGGTGGAGGCGGCGCACGGCGGCACGCTGTTCCTCGACGAGGTCGGCGAGATGCCGCCGCCGATGCAGGTGAAGCTGTTGCGCTTCCTGCAGGAGGGCAGCTTCGTGCCGGTGGGTGGGCGGGTGCAGAAGAAGGCCGAGGCGCGCGTGGTGGCGGCCACGCACCGCGAGCTGGAGGCGATGGTGCGCGACGGCTCGTTCCGCGAGGACCTGTTCTACCGGCTGAAGGGCGTGGTGCTGCGCACGYCGTCGCTGGCCGAGCGGCCGGCCGACGTGCCGGTGCTCGCGACGCGCTTCCTGCACCGCGTGGCGCCGCGGGCCGGGCTGTCGGCGGGGGCGCTGGCCTGGCTCACCGCGCGCGAGTGGCCGGGCAACGTGCGCGAGCTGAAAGCGGTGGTCGAATCGGCCGGGGCCTTGCTGCTGCCGGACCAGCGCGAGGTCGATGCCGACCTGCTGCGGCTGGCCAGCGGCGACCCGGCCGAGGTGGCGAGCGCTTCGCACGTGCCGCCGGGCGGAGATGCGGCCGGCCCGCTGGACGCGGCGCTGACCGAGCTGGAACTGCGCCTGGTGCGCGACGCGATGACGGCGGTGGGCGGCAACCAGTCGGAGGCGGCGCGGCGGCTCGGGATCTCGCGCGTGGGCCTGATCAAGAAGCTGACGCGGCTCGGCTTGCGCTGAACGGGGAAGTGAGCCACGCACCGAGGGCGGTGGCGACGGCGTGGCGGCGCGCATCCCCCGTTTGGGAAATCGTTGCCACTGTCATCTGCCGGTGTTGCAATCAACGGCCGTCGCCCACGATCACGCTCTCCGTGATCGGCAGCCCCGGCACTCAACCCACAGGAAGGATCAACAAGATGAGCTCCCACACCCAAGGCAACAACACCATCACCACGAAGGACGGCGTCCAGATCTTCTACAAGGATTGGGGCACCGGCCAGCCGATCGTCTTCTCGCACGGCTGGCCGCTGAGTTCCGACGACTGGGACACGCAGATGCTGTACTTCCTCGCGAAGGGCTACCGCGTGATCGCCCATGACCGCCGGGGCCATGGCCGCTCGACGCAGACCTGGGACGGCAACGACATGGACCACTATGCCGACGACCTGGCCGCGCTGACCGAGAAGCTGGACCTGCGCCATGCCATCCACGTCGGCCACTCCACCGGCGGCGGCGAGGTGGCGCGCTACCTGGGCCGCCACGGCAGCAAGCGCGTGGCCAAGGCCGTGCTGATCGGCGCGGTGCCGCCGGTGATGCTGAAGAGCGAGAGCAACCCGCAAGGCCTGCCGATCGAGGTGTTCGACGGCATCCGCGCCGGCGTGGCCGGCAACCGGGCCGAGTTCTACCGCGACATCACGCTGCCGTTCTACGGCTACAACCGCCCGGACGCCAAGGTCTCCGAAGGCATCCGCCAGCACTGGTGGCTGCAGGGCATGGCCGGCGGCATCAAGGCCCACCACGACTGCGTGAAGGCCTTCTCCGAGACCGATTTCACCGAAGACCTGAAGAAGATCGACGTGCCGACGCTCGTGATGCACGGTGATGACGACCAGATCGTGCCGATCGCCGATTCGGCGCTGCTGGCGATCAAGCTGCTGAAGAAGGGCACGCTGAAGGTCTACCCGGGGCTGCCGCACGGCATGTGCACCACGCACCCGGAGGTGATCAATCCGGACCTGCTGGCGTTCTTCAAGGACTGATCTCCTCGGCCGGATGCCGGGCTGCCGCGCAGCCCGGCTACGATGACCTCTGCACAGCAGCTGCAGGGAGCCGGTCTTGCCGAGTGTTGAAATTGTTCCCATCGCGGAGTCCCACGCCAGCGGATTCCACGCCTGCCTCGATGCCGTGGCGCGCGAGAAGAAGTACCTTGCTCAAGTCGAGGCGCTCCCGCTCGCCCGGGTCGAAGCGTTCATCCGTGAGAGCGTTGCCGCGGACGCAGCGCAGTTCGTGGCGGTGGATGGGTCGGCCGTTGTCGGTTGGTGCGACATCTTCCCCGCCTGGGCTGCGGCCGTCAGCCATCGACGGACGGTGGGCATGGGCGTGCTGCCCGCCTATCGAGGCAAGGGACTGGGGCGGCGGCTTCTCTCGGCCTGCCTGGCCAAGGCGACAGCCCAGGGCATGACCCGCATCGAGCTTGAAGTGCGTGCCGACAACGAGCGCGCGATCAGGCTGTATGAAGGCCTGGGCTTCACGCGCGAGGCCGTCAAGCGCCACGGGATGCGGTTCGACGGCGCGTACTACGACTCGGTCGACATGGGCCTCGTCCTCTGAGGCCAGGAATCCCCTAGCGCCCGAACCCGAAGATCCACGCCAGCTTCTGCAGCGGGCTGCGCCCCAGGCGCACCAGCGACAGCGTCGGGTACGAGCTGCGCGCCTTCGGCATGCGGCGCTGCTGGACGAGGGGCATCCGGGTCGACACCGGGGAACGGGGGGCGAACTGCATGGCGGGCTCCGTGGGGCAGGGTGCGCACAGCATCGCGCGGATCACCGCGTACCGCCATCCTCCGTTCGCGCGGTTGCGGGTCGCCCTTTTGGGGGGTGACGGCGCGCAGCGGGCACCCTTCCTGCAGTGTCCGGGTGAGCGTTCGTCGACGCGGGATTGCGATCCCACAGCTTGACGAACAGGTCGCGAACTCTCGCGAATTGCCACTCTTGCCACAGGACGTTTCCATGTCCAGCGACACTTCCGATACCTACTCCCTCCTGCTGCCGATAGCTCGGCGCCGCGCTTCACTTGCGGTTGCAATTCTGTTCGCCGCCGTCGTTGCCGCTTGCGGCGGCAACGAAAGTGGAAACGGTTCCTCTTCCGGCGATCCGATAAGCGGAACGCCGCCGGCTCCGGCACCGAGCCCAGCGCCGGCACCAGCGCCGTCTCCTGCACCATCCCCCAGCCCGGCGCCCGCGCCGGCTCCTTCGCCGAGCCCGTCCCCGGCACCCGCCCCCAGTCCGGCACCGGCGCCTGCCCCCGCCCCGGCACCCGCCCCTGGCCCCATGTCCGCCCGCGACGCCGTGCGTCTCGCCGACCAGGCCACCTTCGGTCCGACCGAAGCGCTGGTCACGACGATCAAGGCGAAGGGCGCCACTGCCTGGGTCACCGAGCAGCTCGCGCTGAAGACCTCGCGCTACACCAGCGGCAAGGGCAGTGGCGAGTACCACCAGTACGTCGACCGGCCGGACTTCTGCACGCCGGCGATGGAGCCGAACTGCTTTCGCGACTACATCTCGACCGATCCGCTGATGTGGGATTTCTACCGCAACGCCGTCGGCCAGCCCGACCAGCTGCGCCAGCGCGTCACCTTCGCGTTCCAGCAGCTCTTTCCGCTGAACAACGCCGAAGTGCTGGGCACCTACGGCTTTCGCAACTACTACAACGCGATGCTCGACGGCGCCTTCGGCAACTACCGCGACCTGCTGAAGAAGATCACGCTGTCGCCGCTGATGGGCGATTTCCTGAACAACGCGAACAACGACAAGGGCGCGCCGAACGAGAACTTCGCGCGCGAGCTGCTGCAGCTGTTCAGCATCGGCACCTGCGAGCTGAACCTCGACGGCAGCCTGAAGGGCGGCAAGTGCCAGCCGACCTACAACAACGAGACGGTGCGCGCCTATGCCTTCGCGCTGACAGGCTGGACCTACCCGGCAGGCGGCGCGCACCCGAACGGCTGCTGGCCGACGGGCGCCAACTGCCGCTACTACAACGGCGACATGGTGCAGATCGACAAGTACCACGACAAGCAGGCGCRCAGCCTGCTCTCGAACGTCAAGCTGGCCGCCGGGCACAYGGCGCCGGTCGCGCTGGAGTCGGTGCTCGACAGCGTGATGGCGCACCCGAACATCGGCCCCTTCATCGGCCGGCAGCTGATCCAGCACCTGGTCAGCAGCAACCCGTCGCCGGCCTACGTGATGCGCGTCGCGACGGCGTTCAACAACGGCAAATACGCGAGCTTCGGCAGCGGCGTGCGCGGCGACCTGGCGGCCACGGCGGCGGCGGTGCTGCTCGATGCCGAGGCGCGCGGCGACACGGTGCCCGCGCAGGGCGGCAAGCTGCGCGAGCCGGTGCTGATGTTCACCGGCGTGCTGCGCGGGCTGAACGGCAGCACCGACGGCGAACCCTTCAACTGGTACTGGGGCGGCAACCTGCAGCAGCGGGTGTTCAACCCGCCGTCGATCTTCAGCGACTACCCGCCCGACTACCCGGTGGCCGGCACCAGTGGTCTGGTCGGCCCGGCCTTCGGCATCCACAACGCCAACACCGCGCTCGCGCGCATGAACTACCTGCTGTACCTGATCGACTGGGGCGGCAGCGGCGTCGATGCGTCGATCCCGGGCGCCACCGGCACCCAGGTGAACCTGGCCTCGTTCACCGATTCGGCCGACAACGCCGGCGTGCTGGTCGACCGCATCTCGATGGTCGCGCTCGGTYGGCTGCTGCCGAGCACGCCGCGCGCGTCGGTCGTGAAGGCCGTCGAGCGCTGGACGCAGGCCACCGACGGCAACAACTGGAAGACCAGCCGCGTCAAGCGCGCGGCCTACCTGGTCTACGCCTCTCCCGACTACCAGATCCAGAGATGACCCACCCCCCGAGGCGCTGCGCGCCTCCCCCTCAAGGGGGCGCCGCCAGCGGCCCGGCAAAGCCGGTTCCGCGGCGGCCGCTGGGCTTGGCCGAGTCATGCGTCGCAGGTGGCGCAAAACGTGAGCAACCGACATGAACTTCGAGACTGAACCGATGATCCTGATCAACCGGCGGCGCTGGCTCGCGCGTTCCGGCCTGGGCCTCGCGACCGCGCTGGGTGCCGGCACGCTCGGCAACCTGCTGGGCGCCAAGCCCGCGTATGCCGCCGACTACAAGGCGCTGCTGTGCATCTTCCTGTACGGCGGCAACGACGGCCTGAACACCGTTGTGCCGACCGATGCGGCGCGCTACAACCAGTACGCCGCGGTGCGCGCCAGGCTGGCGATCCCGAGCAACCGCCTGGTGCCGCTCGCCGGCATGACCTACGGGCTGCACCCGGCGCTGGCCGGCCTGCAGGCGGCGGCCGACGACGGCCACATCGCGCCGGTGTTCAACGTCGGCCCGCTGATCAAGCCGTTGACCAAGGCCGAGTTCCGCGCCGCGTCGTCCAGCGTCGGCGTGCTGCCCGATTCGCTGTACTCGCACTCCGACCAGCAGTACCTGTGGGAGAACGGCACCGGCGATTCGCTCGAGCCGACCGGCTGGGGCGGTCGCGCCTCGGACGCGCTGGTCACCGCGAACCCGGTGATCTCGCTGAGCGGCACGCCGCGCTTCGGCATCTCGCGCACGCACACGCCGCTGGTGCTGCCGAACACGCCGGGCGACACCTTCGGCGCCTACGAGATGCAGCCGGAAGACCTGAAGGTCGCGTGGAAGGCCGAACGCAAGGCGGCCATCGACGCGATGTACCTCGAGCAGCAGGAGCTCGCGCTCGCGAACGCCTACACGGCGATCCAGCGCGATGCCTTCAACGTGTCGGACCGGCTCTCGGGCCTGGTGAAGATCGTGCCGGGCGGCGCGGGCGCGACGGCCGCGATCGACACTGCCTTCGCACCGCTGATCTCGGGCGGCAAGATCGGCACCGGCCTCGGCCGCCAGCTGTACCAGATCGCGAAGCTGGTGTCGGGCAACGCGACGGTGCAGGGCAACCGGCAGATCTTCTTCGCGCAGATGAGCGCATTCGACACGCACGGCAACCAGGCCGTCGACGGCAGCCCGGCCGATGGCCAGCACGCACAACTGCTGAAGGAGCTGGGCGATGCGCTCGGCGCCTTCTACCGCGCGATGAAGGCGCTGGGCCTGGGCGAATCGGTGACGGCCTTCACGCAGAGCGATTTCGGGCGCACCTTCGTGCCGAACAACAGCATGGGCACCGACCACGCCTGGGGCAACCACCACATCGTGGTCGGTGGCGCGGTGAAGGGCGGGCGCGGCTACGGCAGCTACCCGGATCTCGCGCTCGGCGGGCCGAACGATGTCGGCGTCGACACCTGGGAGCAGCAGGGCCGCTGGATCCCCACCTCGTCGGTGGACCAGTACGCGGCGACGATGCTCGGCTGGTTCGGCGCGAGCGATGCACAGCTGCGCACGGTGCTGCCGAACCTGGCGAACTTCGGCAGCGCGACGAAGCTGGGGTTCGTGTGATGCCGAGGGATATTGTCAACAATCGTCAACGCGGGGTGATGGGCGGACGATGAGGCTTGTGGCGTTCGTCGGGTTCTCTTCCAATCCGACGAACGCGCCGTCGAAGCAGTCCCTTCAGAGTTGTGGCGACGCGGTCCGATCCACCGCTCTCCGGAATTCCGACGATGAAGACGACGACCCGCGCAGGGGTCATTGTTGTTGCGACCTGCCTGTTGAACGCCTCGCTTTGCCATGCAGAGCTTCCCCCACCGCCCATCTCGCCGACCCCGGTGAGGGCCTATGAATACGACGCCCAGGGAAACCGCACCAAGATCATCCGAGATCCGGATGGCCTGAAGCTGGAGACCAAGCTCAGCTACGACCCGCTGTATCGGGTGAAGACCCACACCGATCCGAAACAGGGGGTGACGCAGTTCCTGCACGACGGACGTGATCGACCGACGCAGGTCACCGACCCGAGGGTCTGGTCACGCGGTACCCGCGTGACGGCTTCGGCAACGCGACCCAGCTGATCAGCCCCGACACTGGCACGGCGAGTCAGACCTTCAATGAGATCGGCAACCTGACGACCCGCACCGACAGCCGCGGCGTGCTGGAGAGGTACACCTACGACCCGATGGACCGGCTGACGCAGCTGGTCTACAACCAGAGCGGGCAGCCCAGCCAGACGGTGAGCTGGGCCTATGACCTGAAGGGGCCGGACTACAGCTACAGCGCCAACCGGCTCAGCCGCACCGATCATCCCAACGGCTGGTCGCGATTCAAGTACGACCAGAGGGGACGGGTGCTCGAAGCGGTTCAATCCGTGAGCCCTGCCACGGACGCCAACAGCACCGCCATCGTCAGCACCACACGCTACGGCTACACGCTGGGCCGCCTGACCAACATCACCTACCCGTCGGGCCGCACCGTCGTACGCAGCTACACGAGCCGCAACGTGACCGCGATCGGTATGGCCCAGGACGCGAACGGCACGCCCACGCCGCTGCTCAGCGATATCAAGTGGGAACCGTTCGGTCCGGTGACGAGC
>NZ_JBFUGW010000232.1:0-10068 GCF_056402735.1 Rhizobacter sp. P3_C12 | reverse complement strand
CTCGCTGACCTGCAGCAGCGGCAGCGCGCGTGCCACGTTGCCGAGCAGCCACGCGGTGCCGCTCTCGCTGCCGGCCGCCCACAGCGCGGTGCCGACCAGCGCGGCCGGCAGCACGACCAGCAGCACGAAGCCGATGATCAGCAGCGCGACCCACCAGCGGCGTCGGCGCAGCGGCTTCGGCGGGGCGGGCGTGGCTTCGGTGTCGTCGCTCATGCGTGCTCTAGAAGGCGATGCCGACGCTCAGGTGCAGCCGGTTTTCGTCGACCGCCTGCCCATGCGCATAGTCGATGCGCAGCGGCCCGACCGGGCTGCGCCAGCGCAGGCCGACGCCGTAGCCGTAGACCGAGTTCACGTGGCCCCAGGTGTCGGACGCGTTGCCGCCGTCGGCGAACACCGCCCACCACAGCGAGGGCATGCGCGGCGAGATCGGGCGGGCCAGTTCGATGCTGCTGGTCAGCAGGAAGCGGCCGCCGTAGAGCTCGCCATCCTTGATCACGCCCAGCGAGCGGTAGGCGTAGCCGCGCACCGAGTCGTCGCCGCCGGCGCGGAACAGCAGCGCATCCGGGATGCCGACATCGGGTTTCGCGAACACGCCGCCGGCCTCGACGCGGGCCTGGCCATACCAGCGCTGGCCGAGCGGCCAGTAGCCGGTCAGGCGGCCGTAGGTGCGGCCGAACGGGCCGTTGCTGGCGAAGTTGTTGATGGCATAGCCGCCGGCCGCCTGGATCGAGGCGGTGAGGCCCTTGGTGGGCAGCAGGATGCTGTCGACGTCGCGCCAGACCCAGTTGTAGTTCTGCGAGACGGCGCGGCTGTCCTGCTCGGCGGTGTCATTGGTCAGCTTCGAGTCGAGCACCTCGACGAAGATCAGCCGCTCGATGTGCTCGGTGTCGAGCGAGCGGCCGACCCGCACGCGCGAGTTCAGCGTGATCGCGCCGGCCGAGTCGAGCCGCGAGATGCTGGTGGCGATCAGGTTGCGGTACTGGCCGTCGGTCGGGTTCGACGTGAGGTCGGCGTCCCACGAGCGCAGGTCGCGGCCGAGTTCGAACTTGTTGTGCAGCTGCGCGTTGAAGCCGAACGGCCGGCGGTGCCGGTGCTCGAAGGTGAGGCGCCCGCCGGTGTTGTCGCTGTAGCCGATGCCGAAGGTGGCCTGCTGCAGCGTCTGCTCGCGCACCCGCACCGTCACCGGCGTCGCCGCGGCAACCGCCGGATCGGGATCGATCTCGACCGAGACGCCCTCGAACAGCCCGAGCTTGCCCAGGCGTTCCTGGAAATCGAGGATGCGTTTCTCGGTGTAGGGCGTGCCGGGGCCGAAGTCGGCGAGGTTGCGGATCGCGCCTTCGTCGTAGCGCTGCAGGCCTTCGATGCGGATCTCGCCGAGGTGGAACAGCGGGCCGCTGTCGAGCACCGCGGTGATGCTGGCCTTCTGCGTCGACGCGTCGACGCGTGCTTCGGTGCTCTTCCATTGCGCAGCCGGGTAGCCGTCGGCTCGCAGCCGGGCCACGGTCTCGTTCTTCGCCTCGCCCCACAGGCTCTGGCGGAACGGGCGGCCGAGCTTCAGCGGCCACTGGTCCTCGAGGCGATCGAGGGTCTCGCGCGCAGCCGGATCCTTGGCGTCGAGGCCTTTCTTCAGTTCGCCCTCGATCTGCAGGTCCCAGTGGTCGACGCGGGTGCGCGGGCCGACCTGCAGCACCAGCTTGATGACCGGCAGGCCTTCGGGCGTCTCGCTGCGCTCGACGCGGGCTTCGGCGTTGAAGTAGCCCTCGGTCTCGACCAGCGTCTTCGCCTGGGCCGGCGCGGCCGCGGCGAGGCGGTCGAGCTCGGCGCGGGTAATGCCTTCCTGCGTCGACGACTGGAAGCGGCCGAGGTCGAGGTAGGTGGTGAGCAGGGCCTTCAGGTCGTCGGGGGCCTCGATCTCGAGCCGGTAGGCGACGAAGGCCGGTGCGGACGCGGCGGTCGCCGGTGCGGCGGCGGACTCGGGCTTGCTGCTGCCGTCGGCCTCGGGTTTGAAGATGGCGCAGCCCGAGAGGGACAGCGACAGCGCGAGCCCGGCGGCCAGCAGGGGCGGTGCGGGCAACCTCATTTGCTCAGCAGCCGCATGGCACCTTCGAGGCCTTGCAGCGTGAGCGGGAACATGCGCTGGTTCATCAGCTGGGCGACGATCGAGATGCTCTGGCGGTAGCCCCAGACGCCCTGCGGCTCGGGGTTGATCCACGCGAACTTGGGGAAGGCATGCGTGAGGCGCTGCAGCCATTCGGCGCCGGCCTCCTCGTTGTTGTATTCGACGCTGCCGCCGGGCTGCAGGATCTCGTAGGGGCTCATCGTCGCGTCGCCGACGAAGATCAGCTTGTAGTCCTTGTTGTACTTGCGGATCACGTCCCAGGTGGAGAACTTCTCGCTGTAGCGGCGGCGGTTGTTCTTCCACATGAAGTCGTAGACGCAGTTGTGGAAGTAGTAGAACTCCAGGTGCTTGAACTCGGCCTTGGCGGCGCTGAACACCTCTTCGACGCGGTGGATGTGTTCGTCCATCGTGCCGCCGACGTCCATCAGCAGCAGCACCTTCACCTTGTTGTGGCGCTCGGGGACCATCTTGATGTCGAGGTAGCCGGCGTTGGCGGCGGTCGAGCGGATGGTGTCGTCGAGGTCGAGTTCCTCGTCGGAGCCTTCGCGGGCGAAGCGGCGCAGGCGGCGCAGCGCGACCTTGATGTTGCGGGTGCCGAGTTCGAGCGAGTCGTCGTAGTCCTTGAACTGGCGCTGGTCCCAGACCTTGACGGCGCTCTTGTTGCGGGACTTGTCCTGCCCGATGCGGATGCCTTGCGGGTTGTAGCCGTAGGCGCCGAACGGGCTGGTGCCGCCGGTGCCGATCATGCGGTTGCCGCCTTCGTGGCGTTCCTTCTGTTCCTCGAAGCGCTTCTTGAGCGTCTCCATCAGCTCGTCCCAGCCCATCTTCTCGATCGCGGCCTTGTCCTCGGGGCTGAGTTCGAGCTCGAACTTCTTCTGCAGCCAGTCGAGCGGGATGTCCTGCGTGAAGTCGGTGAGCAGCTCGACGCCCTTGAAGTAGGCGGCGAAGGCGCGGTCGAACTTGTCGAAGTTGGCCTCGTCCTTGACGAGCGTGGTGCGGGCGAGCAGGTAGAACTTGTCGACGCTCGGGCCGCCGTCGTCGTCGCCGTCGTTGTCCAGAACGCCGGCTTGCAACGCTTCGAGCAAGGTCAGGTATTCCTGGACGGAAACCTTCAGCTTGGCGGCGCGCAGGGTGAAGAAGAAGTTGGTCAGCATGGCGGGCTGGGCGCGGCGTACCGCGATGAAACTACGGCGTATTGTGACTTCGTCTGCACGCACCGTCCTCGTGCGCATACCCCATTGTTGCGGTGCGGCATTCCGGTTGTCCTACGGAGGCTTCGCGCATCATGTTCCGGCTGACATTCCTGCCTCTGCCTGTGACATGAAGTTTCCGGCGCGCATGCGCTTCCTGCTGACGACGATGCTGATGGCGGTGGGCGCTGCCGGCGCGTGGGCGGCGCCTCCCGTGCCGTGTCGCGTGGATCCGTTCGCCGACGCCGGCCCGGCCGACCGCGAGGCGCTGCTGTTGCGGCGCTGTGGCGGCGAGCGCATCGACTGGCGTGTCGAGACACCGCGCGCCAACCCGACCGATGTCGGCCCGAGCCAGTTGCGCTCGCGGGTCGAGACCAGCACGACCGAGGTGCTGGGCAGCGGGCTGAAGACCTCGTTGCGGATGAGCTGGGCGGGCCTGCGCACCGAGACCGAACCGGGGCTGCGCACCGAGCAGGCCACGATGGCGGCCGGCGCCCAGTTGCAGCTGGCCAGCAGCTGGGCGCTGCAGATGAACCTGGGGCGCGACGTGGCGGGCGTGCCGCGCAACCGGGCGACCTTGTCGAGCGTGTGGCAGCCGCTGCGCAGCGGGACGCTCTATGCCGAGTGGACGGGGAGCGGGCTGTCGGCGAGCGAGACCGAGGTCAACCGGGTGGGGGCGCGGTGGTGGCTGGTGCCGCGGCGGCTGTCATTCGATCTCGGGACGGCGCAGCGGCCGGGGGTGCCGGGGTGGGAGGATCCCCGGTTTGCCGTCACTTGGGACATCTCGAATCTCTTGAAGTGACCGTTGAGTTGAGGGGTGTTTTCGTGCGCGCGCGTCACGGCGCGGCAGGGGCAGGCGGCGGGGCTCATGCCGGAGCGGTCCGCGCCCCAGGGGGCGCAGACTCCACGAGAAGTGCGGCGCCTGAGGGTGCATCGCCAAACTCCCTCCACTCACTTCGTTCGTTGTGGTCAAACAGTGGCGATGAGTCAGTCTACGAAGCGCGCTGGCGCGCGCCACCCTCAGGCACCACACTTCTCGTCGCTCCAGAAATCGCCCCGCCGCCTGCCCCTGCCGCGCCGCGCCACGCGGACGGCGAGTGTTTGGAGGGTGCAGCATGCGTGCATCGCGCTGGCCTTCGACAGGCTCAGTCCTACCCTTCGACAAGCTCAGGGCGAACGGGGGGGCGTGCGTACGTGCGCCGAACACAAGCGGAACCGCGCCACGCGCGCAAAGCACAACAGAGAAGCTACTTCTTGTCGTAAGCCTGGAGCCAGCCGAAGAACTCGGAATACCAGAGCTTGCTGTTCCGGGGCTTCAGGATCCAATGGTTCTCATCGGGGAACCAGACCAGCCGTGAATCGACACCACGCGCCTTCAGCGTGTTGTAGTAGGCCAGCCCCTGCTGGTCCGGCACGCGGAAGTCGAGCGCCCCGTGGATCACCAGCGTCGGCGTCCTCATGTTCTTCGCGAAGGCGTGCGGGCTCTGCGAGTTGACCTTCGCCTGGTCGTCCCAGTACCAGGCCCCCAATTCCTTCGCGTGCCAGGTGTAGGCGTCGTCGCTGAACATCGCCGTCCAGTCGAAGCACCCCGCATGGCACACATAGGCCTGGTAGCGGCCCGGCTTCACGTGCCCGTTCATCCACGCCACCATGTAGCCGCCATAGCTGCCGCCCGTCGCGAAGACGCGGCCGCGGTCGATGTACGGTTTCTTCAGCATCAGGTCGGTCGTCGCCTCCACGTCCTGCAGCTCCAGCTCGCCCCAGCGGTGCGTGATGCTGTCGAGGAAGCCGTAGCCGAAACCGCTCGAGCCGTGGTAGTTCACGCAGACCACCACATAGCCCTGCGCCGCGAACACATGCGTGTTCCAGCGGTAGTGGAAGGTGTCGCCGGCCGCCGCGTGCGGGCCGCCATGGATGCTGTGCAGCAACGGGTACTTCTTCTTCGGGTCGAACCCCGGCGGGTAGACCACCCAGGCCTGGATCTCGTCGCCCAGCGCACCCTTCAGGCGCACGTCCTCGTACCTGCCCAGCTTCACGGGCTTCAACAGATCGTCGTTGAAGCGCTCCAGCCGCTGCGGTTCTTCCTCGCCCGCGCGATGCGCATGCACCCGCGCCGGATGGTCCATCGCATCGGCCGCCGTCACGAGCACCTCGCCCGCCACGTCGAAGCCCTGCACCCAGCCGCCGCGCGCCACGACGGCCGCCTGGCGCGCCGCGATGTCGAAGCGCCACAGGTGGCAGCGGCCCTGGTCCTCGGCCGTGAAGAAGAGCGCCTCGCCATCGGCCGACCAGCGGATCGGCCCGTTCACCGCGTGGTCCCACGCCGCGCTCAGCACCTGCTGCTTGACCGGCGCGTCGATGCCGCGCTGCAACACCGCCGCATGGTTGGGCATCGTGTGGCGCTTGCCCTGGTGGCTCGCGAGGAACGCGATGCGGCGGCCATCGGGGCTGTAGCGCGGCGCCTCGAAATCCCAGGCCTTGTCCTGCGCGATCACCTCGATGCGGCCGGTGCGCACCGCCACCTCGGCCAATGACTTGCAATGGTCCAGCCGCTTCTCCGGCGCCGGATCGAACGCGAACGCGATGTGCCGGCCGTCGGGCGAGATGTCGAACGAATGCGCGTCGGGGTCGCCGCGCTGCAGCTCGTAGCCGCTGCCCTCGAACAGGTCGCGCACCCGGCCGCTCTCGACATCGAGCACCAGCACGTGCGCCACGCGCTCCATCGGCAGGTTGCGGTCCCAGTAGCGGTACTGCGCCTCGCTCGTCACGTAGGCGGTTTCCTTGCGGTCCTTGAACGCCTGGTGGCGCTTCCCCTGCGCGACGGCACCGCGCGCGTCCGGCCACACCCACGAGACGAACGCGATGCGCTTGCCGTCGGGGAACCACTTGAAGGCATCGACGCCCGGCGCGAAATCGCTGACGCGGCGCGCCTCGCCGCCATCGGCCGCGATCACGTACAGCTGCGGCGTGTCGTCCTTCTTGCCCTGCTGCTCGCGGCGCGCGATGAACGCGATGCGCTCGCCGGTCGGCGACCAGGCCGGCTGGCCGTCCTTCTCGCCGGCCTGCGTCAGCCGGCGCGGCCCGCCGCCGAAGGTCGACAGCAGCCACAGGGCCGACGTGCCCTTGTTGTCCTCCATCGAGTAGCTGCCGACCGAGCAGACCGCCTGCGCGCCGTCGGGCGACAGGGACAGTCCGCCGACGCGCTGCAGCGCCCACAGGTCATCGATGCTCAGGGTCTTGTGTCGGGCCATGATGGTGCGGGCCGCCTCGTGAGCGGCGTTCGTGGAAAAACGGGAATGACGGGAATGGCGGGGAGGGCCGGAGCCGCTGCCCGGCGCGCGTCACCGGTTGTGCTTCTGCATGAAGACGAGCTTCTCGAACAGCGACACATCCTGTTCGTTCTTCAGCAGCGCGCCCACCAGCGGCGGCAGGCTCACCTTCTCGTCCTTGCTCTGCAGCACTTCCAGCGGGATGTCCTCGGCCACCAGCAGCTTCAGCCAGTCGAGCAGCTCGCTGGTGCTCGGCTTCTTCTTCAGCCCGGGCAGGTTGCGCACGTCGTAGAAGTTGCGCAGCGCGGCGGCCAGCAGCTCTTTCTTCAGCGACGGGAAATGCACCTCGACGATGCGCTTCATCGTGTCGGCGTCCGGGAAGCGGATGTAGTGGAAGAAGCAGCGGCGCAGGAAGGCGTCGGGCAGCTCCTTCTCGTTGTTCGACGTGATGAACACCAGCGGCCGGTGCTTCGCCCGGATCAGCTCGCGCGTCTCGTAGACGTAGAACTCCATCCGGTCGATCTCGCGCAGCAGGTCGTTCGGGAACTCGATGTCGGCCTTGTCGATCTCGTCGATCAGCAGCACCACCGGCTGCTCGGCCGTGAAGGCCTGCCACAGCACGCCCTTCACGATGTAGTTGTGGATGTCGTGCACCCGCGCACCGCCATCGACGTCGGCCAGCTGGCTGTCGCGCAGGCGACTCACCGCGTCGTATTCGTACAAACCCTGCTGCGCCTTCGTGGTGCTCTTGATGTGCCACTGCAGCAGCGGCATGCCCAGCGATTGCGCGACTTCCTCGGCCAGCATCGTCTTGCCGGTGCCGGGTTCGCCCTTGATCAGCAGCGGCCGCTTCAGCGTGGCAGCCGCGTTGACCGCGAGCATCAGGTCGTCGGTGGCGACGTAGTTGTCGGAGCCTTTGAACTTCATGCGTCGCGAGGGTTTGAAGGGGGTGCGGGCCAGTATAAGGCGGGCCCTATAATCGCCCGCGGTTCGAAGACAAGCCCTCGCCAACTTCAAAAAGCTGCCATGACAAAGCTGGTTTCCCTGACGAATCTGATGAAGATGACGACTCTGATTCCGGCGATCGCTGCCTCACTCCTGCTGGCCGGCGCTGCCGCGGCGCAGGACGTGAAGCCGGGGGACGCCAAGGCTGGCGAGAAGAAGGCCGCGATGTGCATCGGCTGCCACGGCATCCCGGGCTACCAGGCGAGCTTCCCCGAAGTGCACAAGGTGCCGATGATCGCGGGCCAGGGCGCCAAGTACGTGATCGCCGCGCTCGGCGAGTACAAGAAGGGCGAGCGCAAGCACCCGACGATGCGCGCCATCGCCGCGCCGCTCACCGACCAGGACATGGCCGACCTCGCGGCCTGGTACGAGCAATTGCCGAAGGAGCAGCCCCAGCTCGCCGAGAAGGTCACGGCCACGCCGGAGGTCGATGCGCTGCTCAAGAAGGGCAACTGCGTGTCGTGCCACGGCGAGAACTTCAGCAAGCCGATCGACGGCAGCTACCCGAAGCTCGCCGGCCAGCACGCCGACTACCTGTTCGTCGCGCTGAAGGCCTACCAGACCGATCGCRACCCGCAGATCGGCCGCAGCAACGCGATCATGGTMGGCCAGGTCAAGCAGTTCTCGCATGCCGAGCTGAAGACGCTGGCGCAGTACCTGGCCTCGCTGCCGAGCGAACTGCACACCGTGCCTCAGTCGCGCTTCCGCTAGGACCTGCCCACCCCCGAAGCGCCTTCGGCGGGCCCCCTCGGGCTGGCGCCCTCTCCCCCTCAAGGGGGCGCCGCCAGCGGCCCGGCAAAGCCGGTTCCGCGGCGGCTGCTGGATCCCGTTCCCCGTAGACTGCGGCCTTCTACGCCACAGATCACGAGGATCAACACAWGAAACGTTGGATTGCGTTGTTGTGCGCCATGCTGTGCGTCGGCGCGCACGCCCAGACCTTGCGCTGGGCTTCTCAAGGCGATGCCCAGACCCTGGACCCGCACTCGCAGAACGAGCTGCTGACGAATGCGATCAACGGCCAGGTCTACGAGACGCTGGTCAACCGCGACAAGCAGCTGGGCATCGAGCCGGTGCTGGCCACCGAATGGCAGCAGACCACGCCGACGCAGTGGCGCATGAAGCTGCGGCCGAACGTGAAGTTCCACGACGGCACGCCGTTCACTGCCGACGACGTGGTGTTCTCGGTGCAGCGGGCGCGCGAGGGCACGTCGGACATCAAGGCGTACGCGAACGCGCTCGGCGAGCCGAAGAAGGTCGATGCGCTGACGGTGGAGTTCAACCTGGCGGCGGTGAACCCGATCTTCCTGCAGCACGCGACGCTGGTGCAGATCATGAGCAAGACCTGGAGCGAGAAGAACAAGGTCACGAAGCCGCTCGACTTCAAGAACAAGGAAGAGAGCTACGCGTCGTTCAACGCGAACGGCACCGGCCCGTACATGCTGGTGTCGCGCGCGCCCGACGTGAAGACCGTCTACAAGCGCAACCCCGCGTGGTGGGGCAAGTTCGACGGCAATGTGCAGGAGGTGGTGTACACGCCGATCAAGAGCGACCCGACGCGGGTGGCGGCGCTGCTGTCGGGCGAGATCGATTTCGTGCTCGACCCGGCCCCGCAGGACGTGGCGCGGCTGCGCGGCACGCCGCAGGTGAAGGTGATCGACGGGCCGGAGAACCGCATCGTGTTCATCGGCATGGACCAGAGCCGCGACGAGCTGCTGTACGGCAGCGTGAAGGGCAAGAACCCCTTCAAGGACCAGCGCGTGCGCCGCGCGCTGTACCAGGCGGTCGACATCGAGACGATCCGGACCAAGCTGATGCGTGGCCAGGCGGTTCCCACCGGCGGCATCACGTCGTCGCCGCTCGGCGCGTACAACGATCCCGAGATCGAGAAGCGGCTGCCGTTCGACCTCGAGGGCGCGAAGAAGCTGATGGCCGATGCCGGCTATGCGCAGGGCTTCGAGGTGACGCTCGATTGCCCGAACAACCGCTACATCAACGACGAGGAGATCTGCCAGACGCTCGCGTCGATGTGGGCCAAGCTGAACGTGAAGATCCGCGTCAACGCGATGCCGCGCGCGACCTACTTCCCGAAGGTGCAGAAGTTCGACACCTCGATGTTCATGCTCGGCTGGGGTGGCTCGATCACCGATGCCGAGGTGACGCTGACGCCGGTGCTGCGCAGCCGCGGCGAGGGCGGCGTCGGCGCGTGGAACTTCGGCGGCACGAAGGACGCGAAGCTCGATGAGCTGGCGGCCGCGTCGAGCAAGGAGGCGGATCCGAAGAAGCGCGAGCAGCTGATCAAGGCGGCGCTGAAGGAGCACAACGAGCAGGTGCTGAATATTCCGCTGCACCGGCAGGTGATTCCGTGGGCGGCTCGCTCCAACGTCGATGTCGTGCACCGGGCGGACAACTGGCTGGAGTGGCGCTGGATCACGATTCGGTGATTTGTTCACTGCGTGAGGCTGCTGCCGGGTCTCGCCCCGGCGGG
>NZ_JBFUGW010000231.1:0-10092 GCF_056402735.1 Rhizobacter sp. P3_C12 | reverse complement strand
GTTCATGCGCGCATCTCCGCCACGCGGGCCCGGGCGACGCGCCGCGCCTGCTCGTCGAGCGCGATCAACCCGTCGAGCGAGCGGCAGGCGTCGCGTTCGGGGGTCATGGCGTCGAGGGTGCTGACATTGACGCTGTGAATCTGATCGAAGCGGATGGTTCCTGCCAGAAATGAAGCGACACCAATCTCGTTGGCGGCGTTGAGGATCGCGGTGCTGCCCTCGGGCCCGCGCAGCGTGTCCCAAGCGAGTTTCAGGCCCGGGTAGCGCACGAAGTCGGCCTCCTCGAAGCTCAGCGCCGACATCTGCAGGAAATCGAGCTGCGAGGCGCCCGACTCGATGCGCTCGGGGAACGACAGGCTGTAGGCGATCGGCACGCGCATGTCGGGCGTACCGAGCTGGGCCAGCACCGAGTTGTCGCGCAGCACCACCATCGAATGGATCACGCTCTGCGGGTGCAGCACGACGCGGATCTGCTGCGGCGCCAGGTCGAACAGCCAGCGCGCCTCGATGACCTCGAGCGCCTTGTTCATCATCGTCGCCGAGTCGACCGAGATCTTGCGGCCCATCACCCAGTTGGGGTGCGCGCAGGCCTCGTCGGGCGTCACGCTGTGCAACGTGGCCGGGTCGCGGCGGCGGAACGGCCCGCCCGAGGCGGTGAGCAGCAGGTGGTCGATGCGCTGCGGCCAGGTGCTGCGGTCTTCGGGCAGGCACTGGAAGATCGCCGAATGCTCGCTGTCGACCGGCAGCAAGGTGGCGCCGCCGGTGCGCACCGCGTCCATGAAGAACGCCCCGCCGACGACCAGCGCCTCCTTGTTGGCCAGCAGCAGCCGCTTGCCGGCGCGCGCCGCGGCCAGGCACGACGGCAGCCCGGCGGCACCGACGATCGCGGCCATCACGCTGTCGACCTCGGGGTGGGCGGCGACCTGGTCCAGCGCGGCCTCTCCTTCGAGCACTTCGGTGGCGGCGCCGGCCTCGCGCAACGCGGCGCGCAGGCGCTTCGCGTGCGCCGGATCCGTCATCACCGCGAAGCGGGGCTTCCATTGCAGGCACTGCGCGAGCAGTTCGTCGCTGCGGCTGTGCGCCGACAGCGCGAACACCTCGAAGCGCCCGGGATGGCGCGCCAGCACGTCGAGCGTGCTGCTGCCGACGCTGCCGGTGGAGCCGAGGATGCACACCCGCTGGCGGGGAGACGAGACTTCTGACATCGGTGGGCCTGGCAAGAAGGTGGCGTGGCGCAGGGGTGCGGCCGGAGGGTGCCGGGGTGCCGCTACAGCGAGCTGAGCGCCATCGCGATCGGGAACACCGGCAACAGCGCGTCGACCCGGTCGAGCACGCCACCGTGCCCCGGCAACAGGCCGCTGCTGTCCTTGGCGCCGGCGGCACGCTTGACCAGCGATTCGACCAGGTCGCCGACCACGCTCATCGCGCAGAGGAACACCAGCGACAGCACCAGGCCGAAGACGCCGAAGCGCTGCAGCAGCAGCGTGTAGAGGCTGGCCGAATCGGGCTGGATCGACCGGTCGAGCGCGATCCAGGCACCGGCCAGCACCAGCACGCCCAGCATGCCGCTCCACACGCCTTCCCAGCTCTTGCCGGGGCTGATGGACAGGGCGAGCTTGCGGCGGCCGAAGGCCTTGCCGCCGAAGTAGGCGGCGATGTCGGCCGCCCACACCAGGCACAGCACCGACAACAGGAAGTTGACGCCGAGGGTCTTGGCGCTGGCCAGCGCCAGCCAGGCCGTCCACAGCGCGGCCAGCCCGAGCACCCAGCGCGCAACCGTGGGCAGTTGCGGCCAGGCGCCGGGCCCGACCCGCAGCGCCAACGCACCGCCCAGCACCCACACCGCGAACGCCAGCCACCACGCGGGGCTGGCGCCGGCATGAACCCAGCCGGCGGCCATGGCGGCGGCACAGGCCGCGGCCAGCGCCACGCCCAGCCCGATCGCGAGACCGGACGGCGCCGCGTTCAGCCGCGCCCATTCCCAGCCGGCCGCGCCGATCATCAGCAGCGTGAGCAGCGCGAACGGCCACGCCATCGGCGCGAACATCGCCGGCAGCAGCACGAGCAGCAGCACGACGGCGGTGATGATGCGTTGCTTCAGCACGGCTCAGGCCCCCGCCTCGGCCGCCACGTCGGCACTGTTCACGCGGCCGAACCGGCGGTCGCGGCTCGCGTAGTCGGCGAGCGCCGCATCGAGTTGCGCGAGGCCGAACTCCGGCCACAGGCAGTCGCTGAACACCAGCTCGGAGTACGCCACCTGCCACAGCAGGAAGTTGCTGATGCGCACCTCGCCGCCGGTGCGGATGAAGAGGTCGGGATCGGGCGCGAAATTCATCGCCATGTAGCTGCCGAGCTTCGCTTCGTCGAGCTCGTGCGCCGGCACGCCCGCCGCGATGGCCTGCTGGCAGGCCTGCACGATGTCCCAGCGGCCGCCGTAGTTGAACGCGACCGACAGCGTGATGCGCCGGTTCTCGGCCGTGGTGCGCTCGGCCTCGTCCCAGGCGGCGCGCACCTTGTCGGACACCTGCGAGCGGTCGCCGACGATGCGGATGCGAACGCCCTCGCCCGCCAGCTTGGCCAGGTACTTCGAGACGGCGACCAGCACCAGGCTCATCAGTCCGGACACCTCTTCGGTCGGCCGCTTCCAGTTCTCGGACGAGAACGCGAACACGGTGAGGTATTCGATGCCGCGGTCGGCACAGGCCTCGACGGTGCGCACCAGCGCATCGACGCCCTGCTTGTGGCCGAAGAAGCGCGGCATCAGCCGCTTCTTGGCCCAGCGGCCGTTGCCGTCCATCACGATGGCCACGTGGCGTGGAACGCGGGAGACGGTGTCCACAGGGGTCGAGCGGGAAAACAGGGAGGAAACGATGCTGCTTTCACGGCCGCGTCAGACGGCCATGATCTCCGCTTCTTTGCCGGCGATCAGGCGATCGATCTCGGCGATCGTGCGGTCGGTCAGCTTCTGCACCTCGTCGAGCGAGCGGCGCTCGTCGTCTTCGGTGATCTCCTTGTCCTTCAGCAGCTTCTTGGCATGCTCGTTGGCATCGCGGCGCAGGTTGCGCGTGGCGATCTTGGCGTCTTCGCCGGCGTTGCGCACGACCTTGGTCAGGTCGCGGCGGCGCTCTTCGGTGAGCGCGGGCATCGGCACGCGCAGCAGGTCGCCCTGCGACGACGGGTTCAGGCCCAGGTCGGATTCGCGGATGGCCTTCTCGATCTTCGCGCCCATGCCCTTTTCCCAGGGCTGCACGGTGATCGTGCGGGCGTCCAGCAGAGTCACGTTGGCGACCTGGCTGATCGGCAGCATGGAGCCGTAGTAGTCGACCTGCACCTGGTCGAGCAGGCCCGGGTGGGCCCGGCCGGTGCGGATCTTCTGCAGGTCACCCTTGAACGATTCGATCGTCCGGCCCATCTTCTGCTCGGCCGTCTTCTTGATGTCGGCGATGCTCATGTCGGTTTCCTCACACGCTCACACGTGGACGAGGGTGCCCTCGTCCTCACCCATCACCACCCGCTTCAGGGCACCTGCCTTGAAGATGCTGAACACCTTGATCGGCAGCTTCTGGTCGCGGCACAGCGCGAAGGCCGTGGCGTCCAGCACCTGCAGGTTGCGGGTGATGGCTTCATCGAAACTGATCTGACTGTAGCGCGTCGCGGTCGGGTCCTTCTTGGGGTCGGCACTGTAGACGCCGTCGACCTTGGTCGCCTTCAGCACGATCTCGGCGCCCATCTCCGCGCCGCGCAGCGCAGCAGCGGTGTCGGTCGTGAAGAACGGGTTGCCGGTGCCGGCCGCGAAGATCACGACCTTGCCTTCCTCGAGGTACTGCAGCGCCTTCGGCCGCACGTAGGGCTCGACGACCTGCTCGATGCTGATGGCCGACATCACGCGGGCGGTCATGCCCTCCTGGCGCATCGTGTCGGCCAGCGCCAGCGAGTTCATCACGGTGGCGAGCATGCCCATGTAATCGGCGGTCGCGCGGTCCATGCCGACCGAGCCGCCGGCCACGCCGCGGAAGATGTTGCCGCCGCCGATCACGACGGCGACCTCGCAGCCGAGCTGCGTCACCTCTTGCACCTCGCGCACCATGCGAACGATGGTGGCCCGGTTGATCCCGTAGGCATCGTCGCCCATCAGGGCTTCGCCCGAGAGCTTGAGCAGGATTCGCTTGTACGCCGGCATGCGGTTTTCTCCCCGAGTTGGTCAAGCCTTGCGGCGCCGAAGTCTAACCATCGCGACAGGACGCCTCGTGAGCGCCCCGCCGCATCTCTCTCGCTTCAGCCGCCCTTGGCGGCAGCGACCTGCGCGGCCACTTCGGCAGCGAAGTCGTCGACCTTCTTCTCGATGCCTTCGCCGACGACGTACAGCGTGAAGCCCTTGACCGACGTGTTCGCGCCCTTGAGCATCTGCTCGACGGTCTGCTTGTCGTTCTTGACGAAGGTCTGGTTCAGCAGGCTGACTTCCTTCAGGAACTTCTGCACCGAGCCTTCGATGCGCTTCGTGACGATCTCGGCCGACTGCACCGGCTTGCCGGCAGCCTCGGCGGCCTTCGCGTCTTCGGCAGCCTTGCCGGCGGCCACGGCGCGTTCCTTCTCGATCAGCTCGGCGGGCACTTCCGACGAGGCCAGCGACACCGGCTTCATCGCGGCGATGTGCATCGCGACGTCCTTGGCGGCGGTCTCGTCGCCTTCGAACTCGACCAGCACGCCGATGCGGGTGCCGTGCAGGTAGCTGGCCAGCTTGGCGCCTTCATAGCGCTTGAAGCGGCGGATCGTCATGTTCTCGCCGATCGTGCCGATCAGGCCCTTGCGGACGTCGTCGAGCGTCGGGCCGTAGCCGTCCTGCGCGTACGGCAGTGCCGACAGCGCGGCCAGGTCGGCCGGGTTCTTCTCGGCGGCCAGCTGCGAGCAGGCCTTCGCGAAGTTCAGGAACATGTCGTTCTTCGAGGTGAAGTCGGTCTCGCAGTTGACCTCGACCAGCGCGCCGGCGTTGCCGACCACCGCTGCCGTCACGACGCCTTCGGCCGTGATGCGCGACGCGGCCTTGCCGGCCTTGCTGCCCAGCTTGACGCGCAGCAGCTCTTCGGCCTTTTCCATGTCGCCGCCGGCTTCCGTCAGCGCCTTCTTGCACTCCATCATCGGCGCGTCGGTCTTCGCGCGCAGTTCGCCGACCATGCTTGCAGTGATTGCAGCCATCTTGAATCTCCGTGTGCTGGGCGCCCCGCCGGAGGCCGGGCGCCGAATGATCTCGGGTTGAAAAAAAGGGGCTGTGACAGCCCCTTGGTGCGCTCGCCTTTCAGCGGGCAGGGGCATCGGGATCAGGCGTTCTCGCTGACTTCCACGAATTCATCGCCCTCGGCCGAAACGGCTTGCACCACTTCGTTGCTCGCGTTGGCCTTGCCGTCGATGATGGCATCGGCCACCGCCTTGGCGTACAGCGCCACGGCCTTCGACGAGTCGTCGTTGCCCGGGATCACGTAGTCGATGCCTTCGGGCGAGTGGTTCGAGTCGACGATGCCGATCACCGGGATGCCGAGCTTCTTGGCTTCGGCGACGGCGATCTTGTGGTAGCCGACGTCGATCACGAACATCGCATCGGGCAGCGCGTTCATGTCCTGGATGCCGCCGATGTCCTTCTCGAGCTTGGCCAGGTCGCGCTGGAACATCAGCGCTTCCTTCTTGATGCGGATCTCGGTGCCGGCTTCGATCTGCGCCTGCATGTCCTTCAGCTTCTTCAGCGAGCCCTTGACCGTCTTGAAGTTKGTCATCATGCCGCCCAGCCAGCGCTGGTCGACGAAGGGCATGCCGGCGCGGCGGGCTTCCATCGCGATGACTTCGCGAGCCTGGCGCTTGGTGCCGATCATCAGGATGGTGCCGCGGCGTGCTGCCAGCTGGCGGATGAATTTCAACGCGTCGTTGAAGAGCGGCTGCGTCTTCTCGAGGTTGATGATGTGGATCTTGTTGCGATGGCCGTAGATGTACGGTGCCATCTTCGGGTTCCAGAAGCGGGTTTGGTGGCCGAAATGGACGCCGGCTTCCAGCATCTCACGCATGGTGATGGTCATGTGAACTCCAAAGGTTGGTTCTAGAATCCGTCTCGAATTGCAAGGTTTTGAGACCTCTGCAACACCTTTCAACAGCCGGATTCGCGATTTGTTTTCTGCTGCCCCTCTTCTTGCCAACCGCCCTCTTGACAACGAGCGGAAGTCACGCAGAAGTGCACTCAGATAAACCCGTAGAGTGTAGCACGGCCTCCTCCCCTCTCCATGCCTCTTGACCTCACCGCTGCCATCAGCGAGATCGTGCTGGGTCGCTCGACGGCCGTCGACGCGCTGGCGCGCAGCCAGGCCGCCGCCGACCTTCCCGTCAACCGGCACACCTTCATCCGCCGCTTCGCCGGCCCGCAGGCCGTCGCGGCCGGCCTCGATGCGCAGGCCGCCGCCGGACTGCCGCTGCCACCGCTCGCCGGCCTGGCCGTCAGCATCAAGGACCTGTTCGACGTGGCCGGCCATCCGACAAGCGGCGCGTCGCGCGCGCTGGCCGATGCGTCACCCGCGGCGATTGATTGCACGGCGGTGTCGCGGCTGCGCGCCGCCGGTGCCGCGCTGATCGGCCACACGAACCTGACCGAATTCGCGTTCTCCGGCATAGGCATCAACCCGCACCACGGCACGCCGCTGAATGCCGCCACCGCCTTGCTCGACACACAAGCGCGCATTCCCGGCGGCTCGACCTCGGGCGGCGCGACCTCGGTCGCCAGCGGTGCCGCCTGGGCCGCGCTCGGCTCCGACACCGGCGGCTCGATCCGCATCCCCGCCGCGCTGCAAGGCTTGGTCGGCTTCAAGAACACCGCCCGCCTGACGCCGCTCGACGGCGCGATCCCGCTGTCGACCTCGCTCGACACCGCCTGCGCGATCACCCGCTCGGTGCGCGATGCGGTGCTGCTGCACGAGTTGCTGTCGGCACGCCGCGTGACGCTGGCCCGACGCCCGGCCTCCGCGCTGACGCTGGCGGTGCCGGGCGGCGCCTTCCTCGACGGGCTGGACGCTGCAGTGGCCTCGGCCTTCGAGCGCAGCCTGGCCACGCTGCGCCGCGCGGGCGCCCGCCTGCACGAGATCACGCTGCCCGAGGTCGACGAGCTGGCGGCCATCAACGCCGCCGGCGGCCTTCCGGCGGCCGAGAGCTGGGCCTGGCACCGCACCTTGCTCGGCACACGCGGGGCCGACTACGACCCGCGCGTCGCGCTGCGCATCCGCCGCGGCGAGCGCATGAGCGCGGCCGACTACATCGCGCTGCTGCAGGCCCGCGCCGACTGGATCGCCCGCATGACGCCGCGCCTCGCGCCGTTCGACGCGCTGCTCAGCCCCACCGTGCCGATGGTCGCACCCCTCGTGTCGGACCTGGCCGGCGACGACGCCTTCTTCGCAACCAACGCGCGCCTGCTGCGCAACCCGTCGGTGGTCAACATGCTCGACGGCTGCGCGCTGTCGCTGCCCTGCCACCGTGCGGGCGAGATGCCGGTCGGGCTGATGGTGTGGAGCAGCGCGCTGCGCGACGACACTGTGCTCGACGTGTCGCTCGCGATCGAGCGCGCACTGTCCGACGCGGAGGCCGCCTGATGCGCGTCGCCGTGATCGGCGCCGGCATCGTCGGCGTCACGTCCGCGTACGAACTGGCCGCCGACGGCCACGACGTGACGGTGTTCGAACGCCGCGGCAGCGTGGCCGCGGAAACCAGCTTCGCGAACGCCGGCGTGATCGCGCCCGGCTACGTGACGCCGTGGGCCGCCCCGGGCATGCCGGGCAAGGTGCTGCGCCACCTGTTCAGCAAGCACTCGCCGGTGCGCGTGAACCCGACACTCGACCTGGCGACGCTCGGCTGGATGTGGCGCTGGTGGCGCGCCAGCAGCCTGCACAGCTTCCGCGCGAACCGCACGCGCATGCAGCGCCTCGCGCTGTTCAGCCGCGACCGCCTGCACAAGCTGACCGCCACGCTGCAGCTCGAGTACGAGCGCACCGACGGCTACCTGGTGCTGTGGCGCTCTGCGCGCGACGCGGCCCATGCGCAGGCCGGCATCGCGATGCTGCACGACCTGGGCATCCGCTTCGAGACGCTCGATGCGGCGCAATGCCGGCGCGTCGAACCGGGGCTGAACCCCGAGACGCCGCTGCACGGCGGCCTGTACCTGCCGAACGACGAGGTCGGCAACTGCCGCCAGTTCGCCGGGCTGATGCGCGCCGAGGCGCAGCGCCTGGGGGCGCGCTTCAACTTCCACTCCACCGTCAGCCGCATCGAGCCCGGGCTGCGGCCGCAGCTCACGCACCTGCAGCTGTCGGCCGACGAATCGACGCTCGCGACGCCGAGCAGCGACAGCGGCCGCCGCAGCGCGCCACCGGCGATCGCCGAGCCGCAGACGCAGACCTTCGACGCGATCGTCGTCTGCGCCGCGATGGGCGCGCCGGAGTTGCTGACGCCGCACGGGCTGCGCCTGCCGCTCGCGCCGGTCTACGGCTACTCGGTGACGGCGCCGCTGCGCCACCACGAGGCGCACCCCGATGTCGGCCCGCGCTCGGCACTGATGGACGAGCGCTACAAGGTCGCCGTGAGCCGCATGGGCTCGCGCGTGCGGGTGGCCGGCAGCGCCGAGCTGGGCGGCTCGCCGCAGGCGATGAACAAGGGCTCGCTCGACACCTTGTACAAGGTGCTGAACGACTGGTTCCCGGGCGCGGCGCGCATGAGCCAGGCGCAGCGCTGGAAAGGCGCGCGGCCGATGCTGCCGGACGGCCCGCCGGTGCTGGGCGCGAGCGGGCTCGCCGGCATCTGGCTGAACCTCGGCCACGGCTCCAGCGGCTGGGCGCTCGCCTGCGGCTCGGCCCGCGTGCTCGCCGACCAGCTCGCGCAGCGCGCACCGGCAATCGACATCGACGGCCTGGGCATCGAGCGCCTGCGGCGCTGATCGACTGGCATGCTGCAGCGGATCCATGCTGGAACCCCCGCCTGGCCGCTGCACGGGCTGGCCCGCACGCGGGAGATCGAGGCCGCGGCGCTGCAATCGGTGCCGCCCTTCACGCTGATGCAGCGCGCCGGCGCTGCCGCGGCGCGCCTCGCCCGTGCGCTCGCGCCGCACACGCGGCGCGCCTGGGTGGCGGTCGGGCCGGGCAACAACGGCGGTGACGGCATGGTCGCGGCGGTCGCGCTGCGCCGCATCGGCATCGAGACCTTCGTGACGCTGGCGGGCGATCCATCACGGCTGCGTGGCGACGCGAAGCAGGCCCATGCGCTGGCGCTGACCGAAGACCTGCAGTGGGTCGAGCAGCCGCCTGTCGGTTTCGGCCGCGCCGGCGACTTCGCCGTCGACGCCTTGCTCGGCATCGGCGCGAGCCGTGCGCCCGAAGGCGCGCTTGCGGCGCTGATCGAGCGCCTGAACGCCCTCGCCTGCCCGGTGCTCGCGATCGACGTGCCGTCGGGCCTCGATGCGGACACCGGCCAGCCGCACGGTGATGCGTGCGTGACGGCCACGCACACGCTGTCGCTGCTGACGCTGAAGCCCGGGCTGTTCACCGGCCACGGGCGCGACCGTTGCGGCGAGGTCTGGCTGGAGGCCCTTGGCGTCGACATCGGCCCCGGATCGGCCGACGCCTCGCTCGGCGCCGCACCATCCACTGCCGGCTGGCAGCGCGCGCATGCGCAGCACAAGGGCAGCTTCGGCGACCTGGTCGTGATCGGTGGCGCACCGGGGATGGCGGGCGCCGCGCTCCTGGCCGCACGCGCCGGGCATGCGGCCGGCGCCGGCCGCACCTACCTGAGCTGGCTCGACGAGGCCGGCCCGGCAGTCGACGGCGAGCACCCCGAGCTGATGATCCGGCGGGCGCTGTGGAAAGACGACCTGCTGCGCGAAGCCACCGTGGTCTGCGGCTGTGGCGGCGGGGCCGCGGTGCGTGCCGTGCTGCCGCGTGTGATCAGCCAGGCCGCTCGCCTGGTGCTCGATGCCGATGCGCTGAACGCGATCGCTGCCGACACCGGCCTGCGGCAGTTGCTGGTCGCGCGCGGCCGCGGCGGCCGGCCGGCCGTGCTGACGCCCCACCCGCTGGAGGC
>NZ_JBFUGW010000230.1:0-10119 GCF_056402735.1 Rhizobacter sp. P3_C12 | reverse complement strand
ACCTTGTCCATCTGCTGCTGTGCGAGAGCGGGCAATGAGCCGAGCGCGAGGCTGCCGCCGAACGCCAACATCAGGCCGGTGCAGACCTTCGTTCTTCTAAACATGTGATCTCCTAAAACACTGAAAAGGTTGATCGATAAACCCACTCTCACAGCAAGTCATGTGCCGGCTTCATGAACCTGCCATGACCTGTCCGCAAAGACATGTAAAAGAATTGTCACTGAAGGGAAAAGGGGACCCTTTAGGGTATTCCTTGATCGCTTCAGAAGGCGTGCAGGCGCAAAGGCTGCCCGGGCCTATGGCGCACGCGCGTCGATGTCGGAAAACCCAGCATCCATGCGGGTTTGCGGCCGGTGCCGACGATGGCGATCGATCCCTCGACGACATACTTCGACGCGCACCTGGGCACCCTTCCCTAACCTGAAACAACACAGCCGTTGGCCCTGTGCAACAGCCCTCGAAAATGGACGAGCAAAGCTGTGCCGCGCCCGCTGAAAGCGGGGTGGTTCGCCCATCGATGGACCGATGCCATCGATGCGGGTGGCGATGAATCAGGCGCTCAGTTCGGCCCTGATTCGGGGCACCGCCGCAAGCAAGGTGCGCGTGTAGCTCGATTGCGGTGAGCCCAGCACCGATTCGGTGGTGCCCGATTCCTCGATGCGCCCCTTCTGCATGACCGCCACGTGGTCGGCGATGTACTCGACGACGCCGATGTTGTGCGTGATGAAGAGGTACGACACGCCGAGTTCGCGCTGCAGCTCGCGCAGCAGGTTGAGGATCTGCGCCTGCACCGACACGTCGAGCGCCGAGGTCGGCTCGTCGCAGACGATCAGCTTCGGGTTGACGGCCAGTGCGCGCGCGATCGCGATGCGCTGGCGCTGGCCGCCCGAGAACTCGTGCGGGTAGCGCTGCAGCGCATCGCGCCGCAGGCCGACCTGGTCGACCAGCTTCTCGAGCAGCTCGCGCCGTGCGGTGAGATCGAGCTCGGGGCGCAATGCGAGCAGCCCCTCTTCGAGCACGTCGAACACCCGCATGCGCGGGTTCAGCGATGCGAACGGGTCCTGGAAGATGATCTGCACCGCACGCCGCGCATCGCGCAGCGCATCGCCTTGCAGCGAGAAGAGATCCCGGCCCTGGAAGATCGCCTGGCCCTCGATCACCGCCTGGTGGCGCAGCAGCTGCACGATGGCCTTGCCGGTCGTCGTCTTGCCGCAGCCGGATTCACCGACCAGCGCCAGCGTCTCGCCGGGGCGGATCGCGAACGAGATGCCATCGACGGCGTTGAAGTGCCCGTGGGCGCGCTGCAGCAGGCCCTTGCGGATCGCGAAGCGGACCGACAGCTGCTTCACATCCAGCAGCAGTGGCTGGTCCACGCCACTGTCGGCGCGCTTTTGCGGCACTGCGGCGATCGCCTCGCCCTGGATCGGGGCGGCATCGACCGGCTGCGCACCATCGCGGTACAGGATGCAGCGCACATTGCGCCGCGTGCCGAGATCGATCAGCTCGGGGATCGTCGTGTGGCACTCGGGCATCACGCGGTCGCAGCGCGGCGCGAAGCGGCAGCCGGTGAACTCCTGCCACAGCGGCGGCACGGTGCCGGGGATCGCCGCGAGCCGGCCGCCGCGCTTGTCGGCATCGGGCAGCGCGCGCAGCAGCAGCTTCGCGTAGGGGTGCTTCGGCGAGCGGAAGAACTCGTCGCTCGTCGCCTCCTCGATGATCTGCCCGGCGTACATCAGCGCGACGCGATGCGCCATGCCGGCCACCACCGCGAGGTCGTGCGTGATCAGCAGCAGGCCCATGCCCTGCTCGCTCTGCAGGCGCTTCAGCAGGTCGAGGATCTGCGCCTGGATCGTCACGTCGAGCGCGGTGGTCGGCTCGTCGGCGATCAGGAAATCGGGCTCGGCCGCCAGCGTCATCGCGATCATCACGCGCTGCTTCTGGCCGCCGCTCAGGCGGAACGGGTACTCGTCGATGCGGCGCTCGGGCTCGGGGATGCCGACCTTGCCCAGCCACTCGATGGCCTTGGCGCGGGCCGCGGCGCCGCGCAGCTCGGTGTGGGCCTCGATCGCCTCGACGATCTGCTCGCCGACGCGCTTGACCGGGTTCAGGCTGGTCGACGGCTCCTGGAAGATCATGCCGATCTTGCCGCCGCGCACGCTGCGCATGCGCGATTCGGGCAGCGCGAACACATCCTCGCCCTCGACGTTCAGCGAACCCTGCGTGACGCGGCCGTTGTCGGGCAGCAGGCGCATCAGCGCGAGCGCCGTCATGCTCTTGCCGCAGCCGGATTCGCCGACCAGCGCGAAGGTCTCGCCGCGCGCGATGGTCAGGCGCAAGCCGTCGATGGCCTTCACGAGGCCGGCCTCGGCGTCGAGCGCCACCTTCAGATCTTGGACTTGCAGCATGGCAACGGCAGCTCAGCGAGTGGTACGGTCGACGCGGGCCAGGCGGCCCAGCGGGTTGCGGCGCGGGCGGAAGCTGCGCGCCCGCGGATCGAAGGCATCGCGCACGCCGTCGGCGAACAGGTTGGCGGCCAGCACCAGCGCCACCATGAAGCTGAACGCGGCGGCGAACGACCACCACACCACCGGGTCGCGCGACATCTCGTTGCGCGCCAGGTTGATCATGCCGCCGAAGCTGTTCATCGACGGATCGACGCCGACGCCGACGTACGACAGCACCGCCTCGTACAGGATCAGCGCCGAGAAATCGAGCACCGTCGTGATGATGATCAGGTGCACGACGTTCGGGAAGATGTGGCGCAGCATGATGCGCCACGAGCTGACGCCGAACGCCGTGGCGGCCTGCACGTAGTCGAGCTCGCGCAGCTTCATCGTCTCGGCGCGCAGCAGCCGGCACAGCGTGGCCCAGCCGGTCAGGCCGAGGATCACGCACAGCAGGAAGAGCCGCACGTCGGCGCGCTCGGCGCCGGTCTCGAACAGGTCGGGGTGGGTGTCGATGAAGACCTGCATCATCAGCACGCAGGCGGCGATCAGCAGCACGTTGGGCACCGACGACAGCGTCGTGTAGAGGTACTGGATCACCTCGTCGATCCAGCCCTTGAAATAGCCGGCCAGGATGCCGAGCGCGACCGCGAGCGGAAGTGTTGCCACCGTGGACAGGCTGCCGATCACGAACGCGGTGCGGATGCTCTTGAAGGCCTGGTACAGCACGTCGTTGCCGGTGCGGTCGGTGCCGAACACGTGGTACTGCGTCGCGAGTGCGAACACCGGCCCGAAGATCGCGCACAGTGCCAGCACGGTGATCAGCCCGGCGCGCAGCGGCAGGTCGGTGTGGTTGTGCAGCAGCTGGTGCCAGGCCTGGCGCCAGGTCCAGCCGTTGACGCGCGCGACCACCGCGGCCACCGCCGACACGATGGCCAGCCCGACCAGCAGGCCGATCACGAGGCCCAGCAGGGCGCGCCCCGTCACGTCGCCGGCCCACTCGGCCGCGTCGTCCTTCAGGTGCGCACCGCCGTGGTCGAGCCGCGGGAAGATGCGCTCGGTGCGGCCGTTGACCTCGCGCGAATCCTTCGTGAAGGCACGCGTGGCGAGCGGTGCCGAATAGGTGGTCTCGCGCCCGTCGACCTGCGTCGAGAGCACCACGTCGAGCAGCGATTCGGTGCGCGTGCTGTAGGCCTGCGCCTGCTGCGCGCCGGCGCTCGCGGCGTTCTGCAGCGCGCGCCGGAAGTGCACGCTGTCGACCACCGCAACGCCGAGGAACACCAGCAGGATCACCGCCGAGCACATCGCCGGCGGATCGCGGAACACCTTCAGCCACGAGGCGCGCAGGTTGGGGCTGCGGTGGATCCGCCAGCCGTACACGAGCAAGGCGAGCACGAGCAGCATCACCACCACGTCCGACCACAGGAAAACAATCTTCGGCATGAGTTCAGTCCCGGTGCGCGCTCAGCTGAGCCGGACCCGGGGATCGACCCAGGTGTACGCGATGTCGATGAGGATGTAGGTGCCGATGTACAGCAGCGAGCCGATGAAGACGATGGAGCGCAGGATCGCGAAGTCCTGCCCCGAGATCGCATCGATCACGTAGGCCCCCAGGCCCGGGATGCCGAAGAAGCTCTCGAACACCAGGCTGCCGAGGAACACGTAGGGCAGGTAGCTGCCGGCACTGGTGATGATCGGGATCAGCGCGTTCGGCAGCACGTGGCGGAACAGCACGCGCGGCTCGCTCAGGCCCTTGGCGCGCGCGGTGCGCACGTAGTCGCGGCCGATCTCCTCGAGGAACATCGCGCGGTACAGCCGCCCTTCCCCGCCCAGGCGCGACAGCAGCGACAGGATCACCGGCAGGATCAGGAAGCGCACCGCATCGAGCCCCGGCGCGAAGCCCGAGATCGGCACCAGCCGGAACATGCGCGAGAACAGGAACTGGCCGACGATGATGTAGAACAGGCTGCTGATCGACAGCATCAGCACGCAGGCAACCACGCCCCAGAAGTCGATGCGCGAGTTCTTGAAGAACACCAGCAGCAGCGCGAAGCCCACGCTCGCGAAGACCTGCAGCAGGAACAGCGGCACCGCGAGCTGCAGGCTGACCCACATGCGGGTGCGGATCTCATGGCCGACGTCGGTGGCGCTGCGCGCATCGGACCGGCCGAACTTCAGCGCCAGCAGCGAGACCGAGCGGTCCCAGAACACGGTGTCGGTGATGCGCTCGAGGCCGCTCGCCTTGTCGTTGACGTACAGCGGCTTGTCGTAGCCGCGCTCGGTCTTCCACTTCTCGATCTGCTCCTGCGTGACGCGCTTGCCGCCGATGTTCAGGCGCGCCATGTCGTCGGGCGTGTTGACGGTGAAGAACAGCAGGAAGGTGAACAGGTTGACTCCGAGCAGGATCAGGAAGCCGTAGAAGCCACGGCGGATCACGTAGTTCAGCATCGGTCAGGCTTTCGCGGGACGGGTGGCGACGCCGGCCAGGGCGTTGGCGCGTTCGCGGGCGATGAAGCCACGCCGCGCGATCCAGGCGAGCAGCGCAAGCGCCGCCGCGATCAGCAGCAGCGGCCAGTACACCGGGTGGTTCCACTCGGCCTGCTTCGCGGTGCGCAGCACCGGGTCGAGCCGGTGGTAGCGCACCATGTCGCGGATCATGATGGTCGGCTTGCCGTTGTAGACCCACTGCTGGTAGGCGCCTGCCGCATACGGGTAGTAGCCGAACGACCAGACCGCGTCCTTGCGCGCGATGTCGACCATCTCGTCGATCACCTTCTGCTTCTGCGGACCGTCTTCCAGCAACTGCAGCTGCTTGTAGCGCTTGTCGTACTCGGGGTTGTCGTAGTTGGCGATGTTCTCGCCTTCGTGCCGGCTCTTCGAGTTGGGCCCGTACAGCAGGAACAGGAAGTTCTCCGCATCGGGGTAGTCGGCGAGCCAGCCGGCCCAGAAGATCTGGTGCTTGCCCTTCAGCGTCTTGTCCTGGTACTGGTTGAAGTCGGTCGCGCGGATCTCGAGCTGCACGCCGATCTTCGCGAACTGCTTGACCATCCAGTCGAGCTCGGCGCGGAACTCCGGTGTGATCGCGCGCTGGAAGTCGTAGTTCAGCACCAGCGGGCGGCCGGTCTTCGCATCGCGGCCGTCGGGGTAGCCGGCCTGGGCCAGCAACTGCTTGGCCTCGTCGATCGAGCGGCGCACGACGCGGCCGTCGACCATCTTGTGCGTGATCGGGTTGTAGCCCTCGGGCGTGCCGTGGCGCGAGCCGAACAGGCCGGCCGGCACCGGGCCGTGCGCCGCGACGCCGCCCTTCTGGATGAAGATGCGGCCATAGCCTTCTTCCCAGTCGATCGCGATCGAGACGGCCTGGCGCAGCTTGCGGTGGCGCTCGTCTTCCTCCGGCGTCGCGCCCTTGCCGACCACCGGGTCGAGCATGTTGAAGCCGAGGTACCAGATCGAGATGTCGACCGTCTGCGGGAACTGGAAGCCGCGCTCCTCGAAGCGCTTCTTGACCTCGTCCGAGTCGTTCGCATCGGCCAGGAAATCGGGTCCCCAGTCGACGCGCTCGACCTCGGGCTCGTCCAGGTAGCCCTGCACGAACTTGGCCTTGTACGGCACCTTCTCCTTCTCGCTGTTGAAGACGAGCTTGTCGATGAAGGGCATCGGCTTGCCGCAATCCTTCAGCAGGCCGGCGGCCTGGTCCTCGGGCTCGCCTTCGCAGGGGTAGAGGTCTTCGCGGTAGTTCGGGTTGCGGCTCAGCACGTGCCGGCGGTCCTGCACGTACTCGGTCAGCATGTAGGGACCGGTGCCGACCGGCCAGCGCGTCATCGCCAGGCCGTTCTTGGCCATGCCGGGCTGGGCGTAGAACTTGTCGGCCTCCCACGGCACCGGCGCGAGGAAGGTCATCGCCATCCAGTACTTCCACTGCGGGTACTTGCCGCGGATGCGGATGCGCAGCGTGTGGTCGTCGAGCGCGCTCGCGCCGGCCAGCGGCCACTTGCGGAAATCGAGGAAGGGCTTGTCGAGCGAGGCCGGGTCGAGCCCCTGGCGCAGCTTGGCATCCTCGGCCTTGATCTGCGTGCCGTATTCCTTCAGGCCGATCACGTACTCCGAGAAGATGCCGTAGATCGGTGCCTCGATGCGCGGCGTGGCATGGCGCTTCAGCGCGTAGACGAAATCGTCGGCCACCAGCTCGCGCGTGCCGGTCTTCGCGAAGTCCCACGGCGAACGCTTGCCTTCGGTGTCGGCGGGCTTCAGATCGTGGTACAGGTACGCGCCCTGCTCGTTCTTCGCGAAGGCGGGGTGCGGCGCGTACAGCACGCCGCGCTTGATCTTCACGTCGTAGACGCTCTCGGCGACCAGCTCGCCCGGTGCGTCGTCGGCCAGCGGCTGGCCGTTCTTGTCGAGGTAGTGCGGGTGCGCGATCTCGGCGGCCGTCTTCGGGATCAGCTCGAACGGGCGCTTCAGGTAGTGGTACGCGTACAGCGGGTCATAGACCTGGTACGTGATCGGCGTCTCGTTGTTCGCGTAGGAAGCGGTCGGGTCGAGGTAGCGCGGCGAGCGCTCCTGGTACGCGGTGAACATCGTGTTCGTCTGCGCGGCGCCCTTCGGCTGCGGGCTGTTGTCGCAACCGGCCAGCACGGCGCAGGTGGTGAGCAGGGCTGCGAGCCCACGGCCCAGCCACGTTCCAGATCCCCGCATCCCGCGCACTCCTTCGACAGCAGACAAACGGCGCGTGCGGGTAAGCACAGGCCGGACAAAAAACAAGAGCCTCACACAACCCGGCTTGTGGCCGAGTCGCCGCGAGGCAGTCAGCAATGATAAAGCCCGGCGAGCAGCCGGTTTGCCAGGGGTTTCCACGGCTTTACCGGCCCCGAGCCTGCAGGGCATTCGGTTGCAAGCAAGAAGTCAGCCAGCTACCAGCCCACCAGGACGTTGCGGCCGTCGACGAGCAGGGTGACCTTGCGACCGATCGGCAGTGTCAGCTTCGTCGGCACGTGCCCGAACGGCAAACCGGTCAGGATCGGGACTTTTGTCACGCTTCGCAGGTGCTCGACCATGCGCTTCAGCGAGTAGCCGCGGTCGAGCGGCGACTTGCGGAACTCGGTGAACGCACCGAGAAGAATCGCTTTCTGGGTGCCGAGCACGCCGGCCTGGTGCAGTTGCAGCAGGCTGCGCTCGATCCGGTAGGGGTGCTCGTTGACGTCCTCGACGAACAGGATGCCGCCCTTGACCTTCGGGAAGTGCGGCGTGCCCAGCATCGCGTTCAGCACGCACAGGTTGCCGCCCCACAGCGTGCCCTTCAGTTCCAGGCCTTCGAAACCGGCTTCGGTGCGGAAGCCCACCGCCTCCAGTTCGCCGGTCATCGCCTCGGAGAAGCAATCGGGCGTCACCTCGTCGAGCACCTCGGCGCCGAAGTCGCCGCAGGCCATCGGCCCGGCCCAGCTGGTCGACTTCGTGTGCGCGAGCAGGCCGAGCTGCAGCGCCGTCATGTCGCTGTAGCCGACCCAGCGCGTGCCGTGCTCGACGCTGTGGCCGAGCAGCTTCCAGTCGATGCGGTCGAGCAGCCGCGTGAGGCCGTAGCCGCCACGTGCCGCCATCGCGATCGACGGCGCCTGGCGGGCCACGCGGTGCAGCGCGGCCAGGCGCAGGTCGTCGTCGCCGGCGAAGCGCTGGTGCTTCGCCAGCGCCGATTCGTCGACGCTGACCTCGAAGCCGAGCGCCGTCAGGCGCTTCACGGCACGGCGCAGCGGTGCCGCACTCGCGACCACGCCGGCCGGCGACAGGATCGTCAGCGAGCGGCCTGCCGGCTCATCATCGTGATGGTGATGATGGTGCGAATGGAGGTGTGAAGGATGGTGGGGTTGCGGGCTCAATCTCGAGTACCTCTCCGGTGGGGATGCCGGACGGCTCGTCAGCCGGCGCGGGGGATGGGGGCTGTGCGCCGGCGCGGCGCTGGCGGTACAGCTCGCGGCGTTCGGCGAAGAACTCGCGCAGCACGCCGCCGCATTCGTCGGCGAGCACGCCGCCGACGATCTGCGTGTGGTGGTTCAGCTTCGCCTCGCCGAACAGGTCGATCACCGAACCGGCCGCGCCGGTCTTCGGGTCGCGCGCGCCGAACACGACGCGCTTGAAGCGCGCGTGCATCAGCGCCATCGCGCACATCGCGCAGGGCTCGAGCGTCACGTAGAGCTCGCACTCGGGCAGCCGGTAGTTCGCGAGCAGCGTGGCCGCATGGCGCAGCGCGACGATCTCGGCATGCGCGGTCGGGTCGTGCTCGGTGATCGGGCGGTTGTAGCCGGTGGCGATCACCTGGCCGGCGCGCATGATGACGGCGCCCACCGGCACCTCGCCGACCAGCCACGCGTTGCGGGCCTGGTCGAGCGCGATGCGCATCGCGTGTTCGTCGGCGGCCGAAGCCGCCTGGAGCGCGGCGCCGGCGGCGTCAGGGGCCGGGATCACTTGGGGGAGTCGTCCTGGCGGGCGGTGCCCTGCGCGCCCTGCTCGAGGGCCTTGACGACATCGCTGCGCACCTTCTCCTGCAACTGCTGCGATTGCTCGCGCACCGTGCCGCTGGCGGCGCCGGTGCCCTGCGACACGCTGCCGTCGGTGGCCACCACCGGCACCTTGCCGACGGCCTTCAACTGCTTGTTGATGACGATGCCGATGATCGCCAGTGCGATCAGCAGCGACACGAATCCGAAGGTGGCTTTCATAGGAGGTCCCCGCCCGATGCCAGTTCGGGGCGGTCGGCATCGTACCTCACGGCGCGCTCACGACAGCGGCCAGTCGCCCAGGGTTTCGTGGCGGCCCAGGCCGACGTGGCTGCGCACCAGCGCGAAGCCGGCGGCCTGCCAGCCGACCGGCTCGATCGCGTGTTCGGCGATGCTGTGCCGGCGGTCGTACAGCAGCGTCAGGTGCGGCGTGGCGCTGCGCGAGGCCTGCGCCTCGGTGTCGCCCATCGCCAGGTTGAGCCGGCGGCGGAAGGCGGCGAGCGCGGGCAGGTTCTCGCTGCTGCGCAGCACGAAGGCACCGCTGCCGGGAAAGCTCATCGCCCGGTCGAAGGCCACGCCGAAGCCCTCGTGCACGAGGCCCGCGGCGGCACGCATCGCCGACTCGACGTTGGCTTCGTCGTCGACCATTGCGCGCAGCGTGACGTGCAGGCGCTCGGGCGTGAGCAGCTTGCCGCTGAGGCCGTGTTCGCTGCGCAGCCGGGTTGCCAGCTCGATGATGCGTTCTGCGACCTGCGGCGTGGGCCGCAGTGCGAAGAAGAGGCCCAGGTGCTGGGGCACCGGAGGGACGCGGCCCGCCTGAACAGGCGGCGGCGGTGGCGGCGGAGGCAACTCGTCGAACCCGGGCAAGCCGAACTGTTCCGGCCCGGAGCGGGCTTCTTTTTTCGTTCGCATCTATCGAGCACCCGCCTCAAGCAACGTGAAGTGGGTGCGGCCGATCAGCTTCCTGAAGTCACGATCGAAGCTCACGAGGTGTTCGCCCATGTGGACGACGGCCGCAGCCAGCCAGGCGTCCGGCAGAAGGTTGCCGCTGAGTTGCTTGTCCAGGCACAGTTGGCGCAGACGAGGCCACTCCGCGCCCTGCTCCGCCAGCCGGACACCCGGCACGGCGAGCAGCGCATCGACAAAATCGACCGCCTGCTCGATCGGCGTCGGAGCCTGGAAAATCC
>NZ_JBFUGW010000229.1:0-10209 GCF_056402735.1 Rhizobacter sp. P3_C12 | reverse complement strand
GGCCTGGCCGCCGGGTGCATCACCCGCCTCGGCAGCGCCGGCGTCGGCCTGGCCGCGCGCGAGCTTGCCGCCAGCCTGCGTGTTCGGGGCCGGCAGGTTCAGCCCGGCCAGCCAGTTGCCGATCGACGGGTCGAGCCCGGTCGAGGCATCGGCGCTGTCGGATGCGGTGGCAATGGTTGTTTCAGTGGCCCCGGCCTCGGCGTCGGCCGGGGCCGCGCTGTCGGTGGCCTTCTTGGCCACTTGCGGGCGCTCGGCATCCGCCGCGCGCGCAGGCGCCTGCGCCGCCTTCGGCGCAGCGGCCGTTGGCGGCGTGGCCGGCTTCGGGGTCGGCGCACGCGGTGCGGCAGGCGCCGGTGCCACAGCGGCCGGCGTCGCCTGGGCCTGCTGGCGCTGCTTCAGCATCTGCGAGAAGGCGGTGGCCTGCGGTGCCTCAGCAGATGGCGARGAAGCGGGTGCGGGTGCCGGCGCGACGGCCAGCGGGTTGTTCGCGGAAAAGATCGGCAAGGACGACGACACGGCGGACATGGAAGTGCCTGGGCGTTGATTCAGCGGTGGATCGGAAAAACTCGGCCAACTCGGATGCCGGCGCGTCAGGCCGCCGGCGAAGCACCGGCCTGGCTCAGCCGGTTCCACGCGGCGCGCGCAGCGAACTCGTCGGTCTGCTTCTGCTCGCGGCGGTCGGCCACCAGGCGCAGCTCCTGCAGCCGGCGCTCCAGCAGCTTGCGCACCGAGGCGACGCGCATCTCCTGCTCGCGCAGCAGCTGCAGCATGCGCTCGACGCGACCCTGCGCATGCGTCACGACGCGCTGCTGCTGGTCGATCGCCAGCGTCAGCCGCTGCATGAAGCCCTGGTAGTGCTGCATCACGTCCATCGTGTTGCTGCGGCTGAACTGCTCGCGAAAGCGCGCCTCGTACTCGCCGCGGTAGCTCGTCAGCTGCTCGGCCTGCGCCAGTGCCGCGGTCTGCGCATCGGTCGCGCGGCGCGATTCGGCCATCGCCGCATCACGCTCGCGTTCGGCCTGGCCCAGCAGCGCCATCAGCGGCTCGATCGATCGGTCGTTGCTCATCGAGGTACTCCTTCAATCGTCGTGATCACCCGCCGAACAACTTGCGCAGGTCGCGCACGCTGTTGTTCAGGCTGGCCGGTTTGTTCATGCCCTGCTGCAGCAGCTCGACCATCGGGCCGTGCAGCTTGACGGCGGCGTCGAGCTCGCTGTCGTGGCCGGGCGAATACGCGCCCAGCTGGATCAGGTCGCGCGCCTTCGTGTACTTCGCGCTCAGCTGGCGGAAGCGCCGCGCCGCGTCGATGTGCTCCTGCGGGCTCACGTTGTTCATCACCCGCGAGATCGAGCGCTCGACGTCGATCGCCGGGTAGTGGCCGGCCTCGGCCAGCTCGCGCGACAGCACGATGTGGCCGTCCAGGATGCCGCGCGCCGCATCGGCGATCGGGTCCTGCTGGTCGTCGCCTTCGCTCAGCACGGTGTAGAACGCGGTGATCGAGCCGACGCCATGGATCCCGTTGCCGCTGCGCTCCACCAGCTGCGGCAGCTTCGCGAAGCAGCTCGGCGGGTAGCCCTTGGTCGCCGGCGGCTCGCCGATCGCCAGCGCGATCTCGCGCTGCGCCATCGCGAAGCGGGTCAGCGAATCCATCAACAGCAGCACGTGCTGGCCGCGGTCGCGGAAATGCTCGGCGATCGCGGTGGCGTAGCTCGCGCCCTGCAGCCGCGTGAGCGGCGGCGCATCGGCCGGCGCGGCCACCACCACCGAGCGGCGCAGGCCCTCTTCGCCGAGGATGTCCTCGATGAATTCCTTCACTTCGCGGCCGCGTTCGCCGATCAGGCCGACCACGATCACGTCGGCCGCGGTGTAGCGCGCCATCATGCCGAGCAGCACCGATTTGCCGACGCCGGTGCCGGCGAACAGCCCGATGCGCTGGCCGCGGCCCACCGTCAGCATCGCGTTGATCGCGCGCACGCCGGTGTCCAGCGGCTGGCGGATCGGGTCGCGGTCCATCGCGTTGATCGGGCGGCGGATCAGCGGCTCGTTGTGCACGCTGCCGAGCGGGCCCTTGCGGTCCATCGGCATGCCCTGCGAATCGACGACGCGGCCGAGCAGCCCGTCGCCCATCGGCAGGTGCAGCGTGCGGTCTTCGCTGCGCCGCCATTGGTGTTGCGTCGCGCCCAGCAGCAGCGGCACGATCGGCGACGGCCGCGGCACGACGCGCGCGCCGCTCGCCAGGCCGTGGATCTCGCCGGTGGGCATCAGGTAGGCGCGGTCGCCCGAGAAGCCGACCACCTCGGCCAGCACCGGCGGCTGGCCGTCCATGCGCACCTCGCAGACCGAGCCGACCGGCACGCGCAGGCCGGCGGCCTCGAGCACCAGCCCGGCCACCCGCACCAGCGTGCCCTGGGTCTCCAGCGGCATCACGTCGGCCGAGAAGTTCTTCAGGTCGCCCAGATAACGTTGCCACTTGTCTGCGGCGGCGACCGCCTTCGATTCATGCGGCGACGTGATCATGCGGCGCCCCCGTTCGCTTCGATCTCGGGCAGCGGCGCTTCGTCGCCTTCCCACTCCTGCTCGCAGCCGAGCGAGGCAGCGACCCGGCGCCAGCGTGCCTCGAGCGTCGCGTCGATCACGCCGATGTCGGATTCGACCAGGCAGCCGCCGCGCAGCACCTCGGCGTCGGACAGCAGGCGCGCGCCGCGCGCGGCCAGCACGTCGGCCGCCCCCTGCGCGACCAGCGCATGGTCGTCCGGGTGCACGCGCACGGTGATGTGACGGGCGCTCAGCAGCAGCGTGTCGACCGCCTCGGTCGCGACCACCGCGACCAGTTCGGGCTTCATGCTCAGCTCGCTGCGCACCATCTGCTTGGCCAGCTGCGTCGCGGTGACGGCCAGCGCGCGCGCCATGTCCTGCTGCAGGTCGTCGAGCTGCTGGCCGAAGCCCTGCACGATCGCACCGACCTGCGCGGTGACCTGCGCCGCATAGCTCTGCTTGAAGCCGTCGAGCGCGACCAGGCCGTCGCGGTAGCCGTCTTGATAGCCGGTCTGGCGCACCTGCTTGAGCTGCGCCATCAGTTCGTCGGCCGGGTTCGGCGGCGGCGGGGCCGGCGGCGCGGGGCGCTGCACGCCGGCGGCCGACGCCTCGGGGCCGCCGGACAGCGAGCCCGGGTTCCACGCGGCGAACGAGCTCAGCTCCTCGCGCGGGATGAAACGGCTGTAGTTGCTGGTCGGCTTCGCGCCGGCCGGCGGCGGCACCTGCCGCGGGCCGTTCGGCTTAGAGGAACTGGTCATCACCGCCGCCTCCGAGCACGATCTGGCCTTCGTCGCTCAGGCGACGCACGATCTTCAGCATTTCCTTCTGCTCGGCCTCGACCTCGCTCACGCGCACCGGGCCGCGCGATTCCAGGTCTTCGCGCAGCGTCTCGGCGGCGCGCGTGGACATGTTGCGGAACACCTTCTCGCGCATCTCCGGCGTCGCGCCCTTCAGCGCGATCACCAGCGATTCGGACTGCACTTCCTTCAGCACCAGCTGGATGCCCTTGTCGTCGACCTTCTCCAGGTCGTCGAAGGTGAACATGTTGTCCATGATCTTCTGGGCCAGCTCGTTGTCGGCCTCGCGCACGTAGTCGAGCACCGCGGTCTCGATGCTGCCGCCCAGCAGGTTGATCATCTCGGCCGCGGTCTTCACGCCGCCGAGCGAGGCCTTGCGCAGCTTGTCGCCGCCGGCCAGCACCTTGCTCATGACGTCGTTCAGGTCCTTCAGCGCCGACGGCTGGATGCCGTCGAGCGTGGCGATGCGCACCACCACCTCGTTGCGCTGGCGCTCGGTGAAGCACTTCAGCACCGACGAGGCCTGGTCGAAGTCCAGGTGCACCAGGATCGCCGCGACGATCTGCGGGTGCTCGTTGCGCAGCAGCTCGGCCACCGAGCTCGCATCCATCCACTTCAGGCTCTCGATGCCGCTGGTGTCGCCGCCCTGCAGGATGCGGTCGATCAGCAGGTTGGCCTTGTCGTCGCCGAGCGCCTTGCGCAGCACGCTCTTGATGTATTCGTCGTTGTCGGTGACGAGCAGGCTCTGCTCCTGCGCCTGGTTCGCGAAGCGCTCCAGCACCGTCTCCACGCGGTCGCGCGGGATGGTCTTCATCCGGGCGATGGTCTCGCCCAGGCCCTGCACCTCTTTCGGCGTGAGGTGCTTGAACACCTCGGAGGCTTCCTGCTCGCCGAGCGACATCATCAGGATTGCCGCGTCTTCCAGACCCTTGGTGTCCATCGTGTTCTGTTCCGTCGTTCTTGTGATGGCCGGGCGTCAGGCGGCTTCGCCGCTGACCCAGTCGCGCACGATGCTGGCCACTGCGGCGGGGTTGTCCTTGGCGTAGGCGCGGGCGGCGATCAGCGTCGGGCTGATGCGCGGCGCCTCGAGCATCGGCAGCTTCGCGTCGGCTTCGTGGCCGAGCTTCGGCAGCGACTCGGCGTCGTCGACCATCGCATTCAGCGTGTTGCCGCGCGCATCGGCCGGCGACACCGGCTGCGGCAGCGCCGCCTTCAGCGCCGGGCGGATCAGGCCGAACACGATCACCATCGCGACCAGGGCCAGCGAGGCCGGCACCGCGGCGGCGCGCAGCATGTCCAGCGTCTGCGGCTGCTTCCAGATCGGCGTGGTGTCGGGCTCGATCTTCTCGATGCGGAACGGCGCGTTGATGACCTTCACCGAGTCGCCGCGCTCCTGCTTGAAGCCGATGCTCTCGCGCACCAGCACGTTGAGCTTCTCGATCTCGTCGGGCGTCAGCGGCACGGTGGTGGTCTTGCCCTTGGCATCCGTCACGCTGCGGTGGTTGACGACMACGGCGGCGTTCAGGCGCTTGACGGTGCCGGTGGCGTTGCGCGTCACGCGCACGGTCTTGTCGATCTCGTAGTTGGTGACGGCTTCCTTGCGGCTGTTGGTGTTGCTGGCGGCGCCGTTCTGCGCGGTCTGCAGCGGCTGGGCGGCGCCCGTCACCGGGGCGGTCGCCGGCACCGGCGGCTGGTTCGACGCGGCCCCGGGGATGCCGGTGGCGCCGGCGCCGCTCTGGCCCATCTGCTCGCTGCTCTGCTGGCTGCGCACGCTGGCCTGCGCGTTCTCGCCCTGGTTGGGCTTGAACTCCTCGGCGGTGGATTCGACCTGCGAGAAGTCGACGTCGGCGGTGACCTGCGCGCGCAGGTTGTCGCGGCCGATCACCGGCTCGAGGATGTCGAGGATGCGCTTGTTGTAGCTGGCCTCGATCTGGTTCACGTACTGCAGCTGCTGCGCATCGAGGCCGGCACCGTTGGTGGCTTCGTTGGCGGCCGACAGCAGCGTGCCGGTCTGGTCGAGCACGCTGACGGCCTTCGGGTTCATCTCGGGCACGCTGGACGACACCAGGTGCACGATGCCGGCGACCTGCGAGCGGTCGAGCGTGCGGCCGGGGTGCAGCGTCAGCAYCACCGAGGCGCTGGGCTTCTGCTGTTCGCGGAAGAAGCCGTTCTGGTTCGGCAGCGCCAGGTGCACGCGGGCGTTCTGCACGGCCGACATCGCGGTGATCGAGCGGGTCAGTTCGCCTTCGAGGCCGCGCTGGAAGGTCAGGCGTTCCTGGAACTGGGTCTGGCCGAACTTGGCGCCGTCCATCAGCTCGAAGCCGACGATCGAGCCCTTGGGCAGCCCGGCCGACGCGAGCTTCAGGCGCAGGTCGTGAACCTGTGCCGACGGCACCAGGATCGCGCCGCCGCCATCGGAATAGCGGTACGGCACGTTCATCTGCGACAGCTGGGCGATGATCGCGCCGCCATCTTTCTCTGACAGGTTGGCGTACAGCACCTTGTAGTCGCCCTGGCTGCTCCACAGCGTGATGGCCGCCAGCACGGCGATCAGCGCCGCGATGCCGAGGCCCAGGCTCGCCTTGCTCCTGGCGGGCAGCGCGGCCAGGCGCGCGCCGAAACCGGCCGGGGCGGCAAGCTGGTTGGCATTGGCAAGGGTGACCGCGTTGTCCATGTTGTTCGCTTGAGGTAGACGGGCACAGGCCGCCTGAATGAAGCGATTATTTGGAAACTTGAGGTTTCAATTGCGTTGAACAGCCGGGGAAAGGGCCCGCAGTTCGCCCCATCCGACTTCAGGGTCTTGTCTACAGTTCGATCCCATGGACGTCACCCTCAAGCCCTTCAACTTCGCACAGGCCGCGGCTCGTGCGGGGATGAACCCGAACGGCACGCCGCTGGTCAACAGCAGCAAGGCCACCGAGGGCGCGGGCTTCCAGCAGGCGCTGACGCAGGCGCTGCGCTCGGTGAGCGATTCGCAGCTGAAGTCCGACGAGATGCAGCGCCAGGTGTCGCTGGGCAACCCGACGGTCAGCCTGGAGGAGACGATGGTCGCGATGCAGAAATCGCAGATCGGTTTCCAGGCCACGCTGCAGGTGCGCAACCGGCTGGTGCAGGCTTACTCCGACATCATGAACATGTCGGTGTAACGCGCTGTTTCAATGTCGTCGCGACAGGGTTCCGTGACGGAGTAGACGATCCACGGTCACCCCCCATTCGCGTGTACCCGAAGGCGCAAGCGCCGGAACTTCGGGACAATCGGTGGTTGCCATCCGATGCCGTTGCGGCATCTCACCGTTGGACTGCTGTTTGAAATCCGCGTTTGCCATTCCAGGGCTGCTCGCCGCAACCCTCGTGACCTGCCTGCCCGCCCATGCCGACGATGCCGTCGAGCAGATGGTGGCGGGCATCGATGCCGTCCTCTACGTCTGCACGCCGATCGACCCGAAGAGCATGAAGCCGGGGCAGGAGATGCTGCAGCAGCTGGCGGCCAAGACCAAGTCGGACCTGTCGGCCGTGCGCAAGAGCGACGGCTACCGCGCCACCTACAACTCCGAGCTGAACCGGATGCTGTCGATGCCGGCGAAGGACAAGCTGGCGACCTGCCAGCGAGCCTTCTGACCGGCGCAGGCCCTTACTTCAGCGCCTTGTAGCGCAGCCGCTTCGGCTTCGCGCCCTCTTCGCCCAGGCGGCGCTTCTTGTCGGCCTCGTACTCCTGGTAGTTGCCGTCGAAGAACACCCACTTCGAATCGCCTTCGCAGGCGAGGATGTGCGTCGCGATGCGGTCCAGGAACCAGCGGTCATGGCTGATCACCATGATGCTGCCGGCGAACTCGAGCAGCGCGTCTTCGAGCGCGCGCAGCGTTTCGACGTCGAGGTCGTTCGACGGTTCGTCGAGCATCAGCACGTTGCCACCCTGCGCCAGCGTCTTCGCCAGGTGCAGGCGCCCGCGCTCGCCGCCCGACAGGCTGCCCACCAGCTTCTGCTGGTCGTTGCCCTTGAAGTTGAAGCGGCCGATGTAGGCGCGCGACGGCATCACGAACTTGCCGACGATGATGTTGTCGAGCCCGCCCGACACGTCCTGCCACACGGTCTTGTCGGCTTCGAGCGATTCGCGGCTCTGCTCGACGAAGGCCATCTTCGCGGTCGGGCCAACCTTCACGGTGCCCGAATCCGGCTGTTCCTTGCCGGCGATCATGCGGAACAGCGTCGACTTGCCGGCGCCGTTCGGGCCGATGATGCCGACGATCGCACCGGCCGGCACCTTGAAGCTCAGGTCGTCGATCAGCACGCGGTCGCCGAAGCTCTTGCTGACGTTGCTGAACTCGATCACCTCGTGGCCCAGGCGGTCGGACACCGGGATGAAGATCTCGTTGGTCTCGTTGCGCTTCTGGTAGTCGACGTCGCTCAGTTCCTCGAAGCGGGCCAGGCGCGCCTTGCTCTTGGCCTGGCGGCCCTTCGGGTTCTGGCGCACCCACTCCAGTTCCTTCTTCATCGCCTTGGTGCGCGCGTCCTCGGTCTTCTGCTCCTGCTCGAGGCGCTGTTCCTTCTGGTCGAGCCAGGTGCTGTAGTTGCCCTTGTACGGAATGCCGCGGCCGCGGTCGAGTTCAAGAATCCATTCGGCGGCGTTGTCGAGGAAGTAGCGATCGTGGGTGATGGCCACCACCGTGCCGCTGAAGCGGCTCAGGAACTGCTCCAGCCAGTCGACCGACTCGGCGTCCAGGTGGTTGGTGGGCTCGTCGAGCAGCAGCATGTCGGGCTTGGACAGCAGCAGGCGGCACAGCGCGACGCGGCGCTTCTCGCCGCCCGACAGCTTGCCGACCACCGCTTCCCACGGCGGCAGGCGCAGCGCATCGGCCGCGATCTCGAGCTGCAGGTCGGTGTTCTCGCTGCCGGCGGCGGCAATGACGGCTTCGAGCTCGGCCTGCTCGGCGGCGAGCGCGTCGAAATCGGCATCGGGCTCGGCGTATTCGGCATACACCTCGTCGAGGCGCTTCTTGGCGGCCAGCGAGCCGCCCAGGCCCTCCTCGACCGCTTCGCGCACCGTCTGGTCGGGCGCCATCACCGGCTCCTGCGGCAGGTAGCCGATGCGCAGGTTGGGCATCGGCGTGGCCTCGCCTTCGATGTCCTTGTCGATGCCGGCCATGATCTTCAGCAGCGTGCTCTTGCCGGAACCGTTCAGGCCGAGCACGCCGATCTTGGCGCCGGGGAAGAAGCTGAGGGAGATGTCCTTGAGGATCTGGCGCTTGGGCGGGACGATCTTGCCCACGCGGTTCATCGTGAATACGTACTGAGCCATGGCGTGTGGTCCTGGAGAGCGGGAAGAGCGGGAGGTGAAGCGGGAATGGCCGGCCGCAGACCGCGGCGCCAACGGCGTATTGTCGCCGCTCCGCGAACCGCCCCGCGGGAGTGCCCGGATGAGGCCGGCCGAGACCCGGCAGTTCCGGCGATGAAATCGCGTTCAGCAGGTAGAATCCGCCCACCAGCGCAGACACCAGTCACTTCGCTGCCGTCATCCCTGACCTGAGCCTCGCGCTCACCTCATCGTCTGCCTGCGACTGGCGCCGAAGTACTCGGCGACGGGCCGATCTCCTGATGGATCCCCATGTCTTTTGACACCCTCGGCCTGTCCGAGCCCCTGCTGCGTGCCGTTCACGAACAGGGCTACACCGTTCCCACTCCCATCCAGGCACAGGCCATCCCGGCCGTGCTGTCCGGCGGCGACCTGCTCGCCGGCGCCCAGACCGGCACCGGCAAGACCGCCGGCTTCACGCTGCCGATGCTGCAGCGCCTGTCGGCCAAGCCGGCGGTGCGCGACGCACGCGGCAAGCTGCCGATCCGCGCGCTGATCCTCACGCCCACCCGCGAACTCGCGGCGCAGGTCGAAGAGAGCGTGCGCACCTACGGCAAGTACCTGCAGCTCACCTCGATGGTGATGTTCGGCGGCGTCGGCATGCAGCCGCAGATCGACCGCCTGCGCAAGGGCGTCGACATCCTGGTGGCCACGCCCGGCCGCCTGCTCGACCACCACCAGCAGCGCACGCTCGACCTGAGCCACGTCGAGATCTTCGTGCTAGACGAAGCCGATCGCATGCTCGACATGGGCTTCATCCACGACATCAAGAAGGTGCTGGCCATCGTGCCGGCGCAGAAGCAGAGCCTGCTGTTCTCGGCCACCTTCAGCGACGAGATCAAGACGCTCGCCGACCGCCTGCTGAACAAGCCGGCGCTGATCGAAGTGGCGCGCCGCAACCAGACCAACGACGCGATCGCGCAGAAGGTGCATCCGGTCGGCCGCGAGATGAAGAAAGAGCTGCTGACGCACCTGATCAAGTCGAACGACTGGAACCAGGTGCTGGTCTTCACGCGCATGAAGCACGGCGCGAACCGGCTGGTCGAGCACCTGCTGAAGCAGGACATCAGCGCGATGGCGATCCACGGCAACAAGAGCCAGAGCGCGCGCACCAAGGCGCTGGCCGACTTCAAGACCGGCGACCTGCAGGTGCTGGTGGCCACCGACATCGCGGCGCGCGGCATCGACATCGACCAGCTGCCACACGTCGTCAACTTCGAGCTGCCGAACGTGCCCGAGGACTACGTGCACCGCATCGGCCGCACCGGCCGCGCGGGTGCGCAGGGCGAAGCGGTGTCGCTGGTGTGCGTCGACGAGAACGGCTTCCTGCGCGACATCGAGAAGCTGATCAAGCGCGAGATCCCGAAAGAGAACGTGCCGGGCTTCGAGCCGAGTGCCAATGAGCGTCCCGAGCCGATCGTGCTCGGCCGCATGGTGATCGGCGAAGGCGCCGGCCGCGGCGGCCATCGGCATGCCGGCGGTGGTGGCGGTGGCGGCCGCGGTGCAGGTGGTGGCGGTGGCCATGGC
>NZ_JBFUGW010000228.1:0-10249 GCF_056402735.1 Rhizobacter sp. P3_C12 | reverse complement strand
GCCCTCGATCGCGCCCCAGCCGGCCTCGAGCACCGCGAACTGCGAGTTGTAGTTGGTGCTGCGGACATCCGTCGGCACGAAGTTGACGAAATCGAAGCCGTGCGGCGCATCGAACCTGGCGCCGGGGAACAGCTCGGCGGCGAGGCCGACGCCGAAGTGCCAGCCTTCCGGATCGCCGAAGCGGTAGCCCGCGCCGAGCGTGATGCCGAACCCGTCGCCATCGAGGAACTGCTTCTTGCTGACCGACGAGAACTCGACCAGCCCGATCAGCCCGCTCTCGTGCGCGGCCTGYACGCTGAGCTTGACGCCCGGCTTGTTGAGCGAATCCGAGACACCGCGCGTGCGCTGGTCGGAGGTGACACGCACCTCGGTGTCGACGGCGTAGCGCGCCGTCTCGGGTTCGGCCGAGAAGGCCGGCGCGGTGATGGCGAGCAGCAGCAGGCCGATGGGCACCGGCGGCCGGCTGAACAAGGTCGGTTGCATGGGCGTCTCCAGGGGTTGAATCGAAAGTGGCGGATCAGGATTTGCAGACCGGCGTGTCGGGCAGTGCCGCCACGCGCTTGAGCTGCTCGGTCTGGCCGAGCACCTCGACGCCGACGAAGGCGCGGATGTGGAGGTCGCCCGACTTGACGCGCAGCACGCCCTTGTATTTCTTCTTGTCGCGCGGGTCGTAGACCCAGCCATCGCGCCAGGCGTCGTTGTCGTAGCGCTCGAGCTGCGCGATCAGCACGCCGCAGGTGTCGGCGGGCGTGCCGGCGTCCTTGTCCCAGACGATGCGGCCGCACAGCGCGGACGGGCGGTCGGCGCAGGGCTTGAACTCGATCACGGCGTCTTTCTCGGCGGTCTGCCACAGGCCCTTCGCGTCGTCGGGGCCGGCCGCCATGGCAGACAGCACCAGCGAGCTCAGCATCACGCCCGCGACCCACTCAACACAAGACATCCACTTCATGTCGCCGTCCTCAGTCAGTAGTCATCGCTAGTTTATAGTCATGACTATCGTTTTGTCACCCTCTTGATCGACCTCCGATCACCGGACAATCCCTGAGCCACCTGCCCACCCACGATGCCGACACCCCGGAAGAACCCGCCCGCGCTTGCGACCAAGAAGCAGCCGGCGCAGCAGCGCGCGACCGACACCTACGAGCGCATCCTCGAGGTGACGGCGCAGACGCTGGCGGACGTGGGGATCGAGCGGCTGTCGACCAACCTGGTGTGCGAGCGCGCCGGGCTGACGCCGCCGGCGCTGTACCGCTACTTCCCAAACAAGTACGCGCTGCTGAGCGAGCTGGGGCAGCGGCTGATGCAGGCGCAGAACGAGCGCATCGGCGACTGGATCACGCCCGAGGTGCTGGGTGGGACGGCAGAGGATCTGGAGCGGGCGCTCGAGGGGCTGATCCTCGCGACGCATGAAGCGACCGCGCAGACCGAAGGCGGCGTGTGGATCATGCGGGCGCTGCGCGCCGTGCCGGCGCTGCAGGAGGTGCGGCTCGCGTCACACGGCGCGGTGACGCGCGAGCAGGCGCAGATGCTGGCGAGTGCGCTGCCGGGGGCGGATGCGACCGAGCTGCAGCTCGTGAGCCGGATCGTGGTGGAGCTGGTCTATGCGACGGTGGAGATGTTGTTCGATGAGCCGCTCGATGCGACCGCAGTGGCGCGGACGGTGGCGGGGATGATTGCGAGTCATCTGGGGAAGGTGCGGCCGGTGGACGTGCCGAAGCCGGGGCGGAAGAAGGCGGGACGCCAGGTCACTTGAGACGGGATCCGGCCGGGTCATCATCAGCGGACCGCTCGTCCTCTCCTGACGGTTCACCGGGCGGCGATGACTGCGCTGCTGCCATCTTTCGCTGATGCTGTTTCGCCGAGGAATGCCCAAAGAGCCCCAGCAGGATGTGGAGCAGGATCACGGAAAACAATCCTGCAAGCCCCGATTGCCACCATGCCCAGGATGGAGGCAGCCGTCCGACCACCGCATTGAAGACAAGCAGGTAGATGAGACCGTAGACGAGCGTAAAAGCACTCATCACACGCCGATCGCCACATAGGGGATTGCGAGCATCGAAGCCACGACAAGTGCAGTCGCAGTGGACGCCACAAGGCGCGTCTTCAGGCTTTGTCTGCCCGCGACGACGGGGCGCACCCACCGACTGGTTGCGGCCAAGCCGGCAAAGAAAAAGACAACGAAGGGAAGATAGGGCCACAAACTTCGCAGCGCCACGGACGACCTGACAGCGAGCAGGAATGCAATCGCGAAGGCGCCGAGAACGTTGTCTCTCACCCGATCACTGATCTTCAGGCGCATGGCGCAGTGAGGACAGTCTCCGCATGACAGGAACGGCACCAGTCCACGGAGAATATGGGCAGCCGTCAAAGCTGGTTGACCGCACGAAGGGCAGACCCCGGCCCATTCCCGAATCTTCATTTTCCGCACTCGCTGTCGTTTGCGTCGAGACTGTTGGCTCCAGGCTCTCCAATGATCATTGTCACCTCCCCTTCGTGGGAGCGGCGCGGCAGCGCCTCAGACCGAGAACAGGATCCAGGCCACGATGGCGTACAGGACGCCGAACACGAACATCGCGTTCAGCCAGGAAGAACTGCCTCGAAAGAACTCATCGCCGAGTTCGTCGAACAGCGCAGAGTGAGCGACGGTGAAGATGCCTGCGACGAAGTGAACCAACCCGAACAGCATGCCGAGGGATGTGTGCGGGAAGAAGGCGCCTGTGACTGATCCGGCGATGGCGCCACTCAAGACGCCAAGCCCGGGGTGAGATGAGATCGCGCCGATGAGCAGGCCGAATGCCATACCCGCCAGCGCTCCCAGCGTGGCGGCGCCGAGTCTGAATGCCAGCGACGAATCGTCGAAATCGGGCGGGGTCTTCATCGGCGTATCTCGACCCACATCACAAGTTCAGCGACGGCCATCGTGCTTTCTCTTAGACGATGCCATCGTCGCAGGAGAGCGTGTCGGGTGTTGCACTTCAGACTTGAGATCGCCCCGGCTTTCGTAGTACGCGGGATTACACCGTTCAGACCCTACACCCTGAGCAGGGCAGGTACAGCAGCGACCCTAGATTTCAAGTCGACTACACCCAAGATAGTTCATTTGAGAACAATGTCATCTCCCCGCGCGCCATCATCAAGACCGTTGACACCCATCGAATAGACGATCACTTCATCTCCAGCCGCACTTTTCTTCAACGAATACACGAACTTGTTCCCCCAAGCATCAAGGAGTGCATGTTCGTCAGAAAAGTACTTCCCTCCGACGGAAGAGTCGACCAGTAAGTCCAATGAGGCTGGATATCTCCCTGTATCCTTTTGGTACAGTGACAGCGCATAGATCACGGCTTTGATCTGGAATTCAGTGATCCCGCGTTTGGACTGAAGAATAGATCGCGGCCAGAAGGACAAGACAATCGCAGCAACCCCGAAAATCGCTACGCTTGCCAATGTAGTCTTACGGACACCCACAGGACCCCCCAGAAATTTTCCTTCGAGACTCTCGATAGAGCTCCGAAATTTTCGGCACAAAATCGGAAGGCCGCCCCCAAATTGGACCCTGCGGGCGCATTCGATGCCCGTTGAAAGTTTCAAATACAACCCTATTATATATTCCTTGATGATTCTCCGTAGGCGGCACGCCAACAAATTCAAAGAAATCAGCCAGCCCATCCCATCTTACTTGACTCGGAGAATCCGTGCTGTGCATTGATTCATGCAGCATAGTTCCGAATAGCTCATGGAATTCATCGTATGACAGATCCTTGCAACGAATACTCGCCGGCAATATCGTAATCCCGCTCGAAGCCAAGGTTTCCGCTCTATGCTTCGGATCAACCGTTCCGAACTGATAGCCGCCACGTCTGTTTATATCCGCGTAGTGCTCTTTCAAATATCGATCAATTAGCAGAACATCCTCAGCGCGCAGCCCGGAGGAATCCGTGTACTGCGAGGGATTCCCAGCCACGTATACGTAAGTATTGATCCCGCCGGCAAGGCCGATTGGATCCGGCTGTGTATAGCCACCCCTCAAGCTATCGAGAGTCCTGAAGTGGTTGTACCAGAGCCCACTCTCCGCATCCGCGTACTGTCCCGGAAACCTCAGGTTCTGCGCGAAGGTTCCGAGCCCGTCCGGATTCGCCTCCGGCGCCGTCGTGCCGAACGGCTCGGCCAGCCAGCGCCAGCGCTTCGCGCCGCTCTGGTCCACCACGATCCGCGGTGTGTTCAGGTGATCCGCATGGATGTAGTAGATGAGTGGCGGGTTGCTGGCGTTGGTCGGGTCCGGCATGAACATCGCCACCGGGATGTTGTCCAGCCAGACGTATTCGCGCAGCGGCTTGCCGGTCTGGTCGTATTCGCCGAGCAGTTGTCCTTCGAGGTCGTACGCGAAGATCACAACCCCGCCCGTGCTCGTCACCTTGCGAATGCGCCGGCGGTCCGCGTCGTAGTCGTAGCTGCCGGTCACCCCCGCCTTCGTGATGCTAGCGATCGCGCCGTTCAGGCCATACGTTGCCGTGTAGTTCGCGCTGTCGACCGTCGCGTTGCCCGCGTTGTCGTAGGTGAAGCTTCTGGCCGGGTTCGTGATGCTCGTCAGCCGGTTGCTCGTCGCCTCGGTCGTGTAGTCGCTCTGGCTGCCGTTCAGGCTCACGCTCGTGCGATTGCCATTCGGGTCATAGGCGATCGACCAACTCGCCGCGTTTGTAGTAATGCTGGTCAGCCGGCTGTTCTCGTCATACGCGAAGCCCTGGTTCAGCGCAGACTGCGGCGTGCCGTCATTGGCGCTCAGGTGCGTGAAGCCAGTGATGCGATCGGCCGCGTCGTAGCTCACGTCACGCAGCACGCTGCCCAGCGGGTAGCGCACGATGCGGCCGCTCAGGTCGAACTGCCTCATGTGCGGCACCAGGCCGCTCGTCATATGCCAGTCCCAACCGCTCACCGGGCCGAAGGGTTCCCACTTCACGTTGCTGATCAGCGGCACAGGCGTGCTGCCTGCGTCCTTCGCCAAGCTCATGCCGATGAGCTCGCCAGTGTCGCGCGTGATCACCAGCACCCGGCCCGACGGGTAGGTGATGGTCATCAGGTCGCCGTGCGAGTAGGCGTACTTCACCGTCGTCTGGATCGGCACGGTGTTCGCACCGGCCTTGGAGTTCACCGACTGCACGACTTCGGTGATGCGGCCCCGTGGGTCGTACTTCACGCGGGCGAAGCCGCTCGGGTGATCCACCCTGCTGAGCCGGTGGTGCCCGGCGGGCTGCGGTCGACATCGCAGCCGCAGGTGGCCACGAACGGCTCGAACGAGGTCGGACTGGGGATTCCTCCTCCGCACGAGTTCGACACGGTGTGCGAAATCAGCCCGTTCACGAAGAAGCCGCGCCACGGCCTGCCGATGTCCTCGGCCGGAACGGTCGTGATCGGGTTCGGGCCGCTGACCCATTCGAAGTGGCAGTTCGGCGGGATCAGGTTGTTCCCCTGCGCCCACATGAAGCCAGCCGTTCGCAGGATGCCGTCCAGGTCGATCTCGCCGCCTGCGGGGGCGTACCACCACTGGGCCGGCAAGGCCCCTCCGCCGTTGGCCCAACACGTGGCGATCGAGTGCCGCGATGCCGGGTTCCACACCGGTTGTGTCTGCGCCTCAACCGTCCCCGGCAAAGCCACCACCACCACGCACGCGCACAACACCACCAGCGCCCACAGGCGCTGCAATCTGCTTGACATTCGATCCTCCCTGATCAGCTCGTCCAGCTTGTCCGTTTTTCAAGTTCCGCTGTCACCCCTCTTCGTGGGAAAGGTTCAACAGCGAAGCGACGGAATTAGACGTGAAGGATTCGTCCGTGACAAGCACGTCGCGTCACACCGGCGCGAAATGATGCGTCCCATCGCGCTTCAACTGCGCGACCAATCCGAACTCCCAATCGAGGTACGCCTGCATCGCCGCCTGCGCGTTGTCGGTGCCCTCGTACGGGCGGCGGTAGCGGTCCGTGCGCGGTGACGCGAGCCGCTGCTCGCCAGCCTCCACCGGCAGGCCTGCCTCGGCCCACGCCGCGGTGCCGCCCAGCAGCACATGCACCTCGGCCTGCGAACCCAGCAGCTCCTGCAGCTCGTGTGCCGCGAACGGCGCCAGCAGGCCAGTCCCGCAAGTCACCACGATGCGCCGCGCTGGCGGCAGCACCTTCAGCGTCTCGCGCAACTGCGAGCGCAGCACGAACCACGCGCCGGGGATGTGCCGCTTCACATGGCTCGCGCTGGTCGTCACGTCGATCACCTGCACGTCAGCGCCGGGGCTCGCGAGCCAATCGGCCAAGGTCGACGGCGTGATGCCGTGCACCTGCGGCGGCGCCGGCCGCGGTGGCGCATCGGCACCCGCCTCCACCCCATCCGACGCTCCATCGGCGTCGAGCAGTGCCACCTCCCAGCCCATCTGCGCCAGCCACGACGCGCTCATCTCGGCGCGCACCCCCGCATCGCGCGCGCCGGCCGGCGTGCCGTCGTGGTCCGCCAGCACGATGCGCGCACCGCGCACCGGCGCGTGCACGTCGGTCTCCTGCACCAGCTGCCCGCCCGGCGCACTGCGGAACCCGGGGCGGTGCCCGGCCGCGTACTCCTCCGGCGTGCGCACGTCGAAGCGATACGTCGTGCGACCCGGCTCGGCCACCCAGTGCGCCAGCTGCGCCGCCCCGATGCGCCGCACACCCGCCCGCTCGGCCACGGCCCGCGCATCGTGCCGCGCCGCATCGCGTGCCACCGCGCTCGCCGGCCCGAAGCGCCGTGCCGCGCCATGCTCCAGCGATTGCCCGGCCAGCGTCCAGCCGATCGTGCCGTTGCGCAGCGCGCTCACCGGGTTCGGAATGCCCGCGTTCACCAGCGACTGCGTGCCGATGATGCTGCGCGTGCGCCCCGCGCAATTGACGATCACCCGCGTGGCGGGATCCGGCGCGAGGTCGCGCACGCGCAGCACCAGCTCGGCGCCCGGCACGCTGGTCGAGCCCGGGATGTTCATCGTCTGGTACTCGTCGAAGCGGCGCGCATCGAGCACCACCACGTCGGCCTTCGCATCGAGCAGCGCCTGCACCTCCTCGGCCGCCAGCGACGGCGTGTGCCGAACGTCCTCGACCCATTCGCCGAACGACTTGCTCGGCACGTTGACGTCGCGGAACAGCTCCAGCCCCGCGGCCGCCCAGCCCGCCAGGCCGCCGGCCAGCAGGTGCACCTGCGTGTAGCCGAGGCTGCGCAGGCGCTGCGCGGCGCGCACGGCGTCATCCGCCCCGTCGCCGTAGACGGCGATGCGCGTGTCGCGCCGCGGGATGCGGCCCCAGGCATCGAGCTCGAGGCGGCCGAGCGGAAAGTTCGCTGCCCACAGCGGATGCGATTGCGCGAACGGGTCTTCCTCGCGCACGTCGAGCAGCGCGATCTCGTCGCGCGCCAGCAGCGCGGCATGCACGTCGACGGGGTTCAGCGCGGGGATCACGGTGGTGTCGGTCATGGTGGAGGCGTTCCATCAAGGCAAGGGGGAGTAGCCGGACACGAAGCTGCGGCGCTGGCCGTCCTCGGTGTAGACCGAGCGCTCGACCGCGCCGATGTCGGCGCCATACACGTGGATGCTGATCGAGGTGCGGTCGTCGAAGGCGTTGGCCACGCGGTGGATGTCGCCGACGCTCGGCGACACCGCATCGACCGCCCCCTGCTCCAGCCGCACCGGCGCGCCGGCCGGCACCAGCTGGCCCGGCCCGGCGAAGCGGTAGCCCTGCGACAGCTCAGCCCCGCGCAGCACACCGATCAGCCCCCACACCGTGTGGTCGTGGATCGGCGTCGCCTGCCCCGGCCCCCACACGAAGCTGACGACCGAGAAGCGCGCCCGCGGATCGCGGTGCAGCAGGTACTGCCGGTAGCGGTCGGCACCGGGCTGCGCATGCGAGGCCGGCAGCCAGTCGTCGTGCGCGACCAGGTCGGCCAGCAGCGCGCCGATGTCGCGGCGTACGGCCGCCTCGTCGGTGCGTTCGTCGAGCCGGCGCGAGACCTGCTCGATGAAGTCCTGCAGCGCACGGTCGCCAGGGTCGGTTCGCATCGTCGAATCTCCTTCGTGGTCGCAAACGGGGACCACGCCGCACAGGCTACACGCGCAGGTGCCTTCTGCGAATCATGCAGATCGCATATCCAGCCCTGAAATGATTATTTGCGACGCTCGCGCCCTCGCCGCTACCGTCCTCCTTCGTCATCTTCCGACCGCAGGACACCGCAATGAGCATCGAATTCATCGGCATGATCCAGACCCAGAAAGTCTCGGAGACGCACGCCGCGCAAGGCCCGGCGATCGACCGCGACTACGTGCGCCGTTTCGCGCAGGCGCACGAGCAGGCCGGGTTCGACCGCATCCTGGTGCCGCACCACTCCACCGGTCCGAGCGCCACGCTGACGATCTCGTACGCGGCGGCGCACACCGAGCGCATCCACTTCATGCTGGCGCACCGGCCGGGCTTCACCGCGCCGACGCTCGCGGCACGCCAGATCGCGTCGCTGGACCAGTTCAGCGGCGGGCGCCTGGGCGTGCACTTCATCTCCGGCGGCTCCGACGACGAGCAGAAGCGCGACGGCGACTGGCTGACGCACGACCAGCGCTACGAGCGCACCGACGAATACCTGACGGTGCTGCGCCGCATCTGGACCGAGGACAAGCCCTTCGACCACGATGGCCAGCACTACCGCTTCCAGGCCGGCTTCTCCGAGGTGAAGCCGCTGCAGCAGCCGCACGTGCCGATCTACTTCGGCGGCGCCTCCGATGCGGCGATTCCGGTCGCCGGCAAGCATGCCGATGTCTACGCGCTGTGGGGCGAATCGCTCGACCAGGTGGCCGAGCTGACCGGCCGCGTGCGCGCCGAGGCGGCGAAGCATGGGCGCAGCGTGCGCTTCTCGGTGTCGTTCCGCCCGATCCTCGCCGAGACCGAAGACCAGGCCTGGGCGCGCGCCGAGCGCATCCTCGAAGACACCCGCCGGCTGCGCGTGCAGGCCGGCTACAGCCGCGGCGGGCCGCAGCAGAGCGTGGGTGCGCAGCGCCTGCTGGCGGCCGCGGCCAAAGGCTCGCGCGTCGACCAACGGCTGTGGACTGCCATCGCGCAGGAGACCGGCGGCCGCTCCAACAGCACCGCGCTGGTCGGTACGCCCGAGCAGGTGGCCGAGGCCTTCCTCGACTACCACGCGCTCGGCGTCACCACCTTCCTGATCCGCGGCTTCGATCCGCTGGAAGACGCGATCGACTACGGCCGCGAACTGATCCCGCGCACGCGCCAGCTGGTGGCCGAGCGGCTCGCCGCCGGCAACCGGCGTGCCGCGTGAARGAGCACGACATGCCCCCCTCCATCACCCGGCGCCACCTGCTGATCGGTACCGCAGCCACCCTGGGCGCAGGCACCGTGCGCGCCGCCGCGCGCCCGTTGCTGAAGGCCGGCGACCAGAAAGGCGGCCTGCGCGCGCTGCTCGAGGCCGCGAACGAATTGCAAGGCCTCGCCTACGACATCCAGTGGGCCGAGTTCCCGGCCGCTGCGCCGCTGGCCGAAGCGCTGAACGCCGAGGCGGTCGACCTTGGCCCGATCGGCGATGCGCCGCTGATCTTCGCGCTGTCGAACGGCGTGCGGGTGAAGGCGATCGGCGTGAACCGCTCCGACCCGTACGGCACCGCGGTGCTGGTGCGCCCCGACTCGCCGCTCAAAACGGCGGCCGACCTGAAAGGCAAGCACATCGCGACCAACCGCGGTTCGATCGGCCACCACATCGCGCTGAAGGCCCTCGCCTCGGCCGGGCTGAAGGCCGATGCCGACACCTTCCGCTTCCTGCCGCCGGCCGAGGCCAAGCTCGCGCTGACGCAGGGCTCGGTCGACGCCTGGGCCACCTGGGAGCCCTACACCGCGCTGGCCGAGACGGCAGGCCACGCCCGCGTGCTGGTCAACGGCCGCGGGCTGTCGTCGGGCCTGAGCTTCCTGGCCGCCACCGACAGCGCGATCGCCGCCAAGCGCCCCGTGCTGCAGGATTTCGCGCAGCGCGTGGTGCGCGCGCAGCGCTGGTCGTACCAGCACGTGCCGGAGTTCTCGGCCGCGCTCGCCCGCATCATCGGCATCCCGCCCGAGGCGGCGCGCTTGCAGTTCGAGCGTCGCCAGCAGCGCTGGATCGCGGTCGACGCCCAGGTGCTGGCCGACCAGCAGGCCACCGCCGATTTCTACCTCGAGGCCGGGCTGCTGAAGCAACGGCTCGAGGTGCGCAACAC
>NZ_JBFUGW010000227.1:0-10265 GCF_056402735.1 Rhizobacter sp. P3_C12 | reverse complement strand
GAGGAACCGCTTCTTCTTGATCGTGTTGTCCTTGGACTTGCGATTGAACTTCGGGAACACGCGGCGCATCACCCGCACGTCGCGCAGCATCGGCTCCAGTTCGGTGGTGACGAAGTCGTCGCGGTCCTCATCGGTGGGCTGGTACACCGCCTGGTTGCGGCGCTTGTGCTCGGCGAAGTAGCCGATGGCCGCGAGGAAGATCTTGGTGTATCCGGTGCGCGCCGACTTCCGCCAGGTCACGTGCGTGATCTCGTCGTGGCCTATGCAGTCGGCAATCGCGACCTGGTACGGGTAGGCTTCCCAGCGGCCCTGCTCGTAGCTGCTCTCCTCCGACAGGTAGAAGTGCTCGGCCATCCAATGGGACAGCCGCATCGGCGTTGGGGCTTCGAGCGGGCGCAGGCCACGGCGCAGCGCCGCGTTGATCTCGTCGCGCTGCTCGGTGCCGAGGTCGGCGAGCGACATCGAGCGCTCCAGCTCGATCACGTGGTTCATGTCGTTCAAGCTTCATCCTCCTCATCGGGTTCTTCTTCGGCGTCCGCCAGCGTCATCGCCGCGGCGCGGTTGCGGGCCTTGGTCACCTCCTCGTCAAGGATGCGCAGTGCATCGCCCGGCAGGTCCACGCGGCGCCGCACACGCGGCACCAGCCCCTGCAACAGGCTGCCCACATCGCCGGCCATCTTGGAGAGCACCAGCTCCAGCACCGACACCGGCGCCAGTTCGCGGCGGTTCACGGCGTTGTCCATCGCGACACGGTCGGCCTGTTCGCGCGCCAAGCGTGCACGCTCGCGCGCCAGCTCACCGTCGGCACCACGCCCTGCAGCCTGCTCACGCAGGTGCTTCGTGTAGGCGCGCAGCCAGGTCGCGGCAGGCTGGCCGGCCAGCAAGACGCCGCGCGCGAGCAGGTCGCTGACGACGGGCTGGCTCACGCCGACCATGTCACCGAACTGCTCCTGCGTCACTGGCAAAGACAGCATGTCCTGTTGATCTCCCATGGATATAACCCCCTTAGGAACGCCCGGAAACTAGAGTGCTAACGGGGTTCGAATTACCCTTGACCGACCTCTCCCGGGAGGACCCGATGAGGGGGGTGGGGGGTGGGGTCGAGGCCTTGGCCGACGGAGGTGCGAACGTCATGCGCCCTGCCCTCCCGTCGCGAGCCCGAGCTTCGCGAGCTGCTTCTGCATGCGCTGCTCGTAGTGCGACTTGAAGCGCGCATCGATCACGCGCTGTGCCGTGCCAACGAAGTCGAAGCGCCGGCCGTACCGCGTGCCGTTGACGAACAACAGCACGGGCTTCACTGCGCTGCCCGCGCTGAAGCGGTACCGTGCCCACACGCCGCGCCGCAGGTGCTGCATCTTGTCGCCGTGCTTCCACGAGCCACGCCCTTGCCGTGACTCGCCGCCGTGCGCAACGAAGTACTCGACCTTGCTGCGCTTCGCCTTCGAGCGCTTGCTGTTCGTGTCGTTGGCGTCCGAGCCCGCGAGGTTGAAGGCCTGCAGCTGACTCAGGATCTGCACGATCTGCCCTCGCCCCATGTTGCCGTAGGCATCGAGCTTKGCCGCCGCGCCCGGCACCGCCCGTTCGTTCTTGCGCATCAGCCCGGCCTGCACGAGGATCTCCTCGAAGCGCTTCAGCGGCCGGTTGCCACCCTCGATCTGCGGCAGCAGGTAGTGCGCCCGCGATGTGCCGTCCTTCAGCCACACCATCGCCTGCAGCTCGGTGCGGCTGGCGAAGGTCGTGCGCAGCGCCCGCAGCGTGAAGCCCGTCGGGTTGTCGAAGCTCGCGCGAATCTCCGCCACCTGTGCATCGCGCACCTCGCGCGTGGTGTCGTTGATGGCCTGCGCCATCACGTTCGGGTGCTCCTGCTGCAGCTCGCCGAACGCCTTCGCGATCTGCGCCGCATCGAAGCGGATGTTCATCTTCAGCATCTGGTTCCTCCCTGGGTCTGGTCGCGATTCAGTTCAGCCCGCCGCCGCGCTGCTTGCTCAGCGCCTTCATGGGCGGAGGTCCTTCCCAGTCCGAGAAGCGCTGGAAGGCGCCGTCGAAGGTGAAGTTCAGCGTGTCGGTCGGACCGTTCTTGTGCTTCACGACCAGCAGCTCTGCGTGGAACTTGTTGGCCTCGGTCGGAGCGCGTCGGTGCTCGCGGTGCAGTAGCCCGATCAGATCGGCCGCGCCCTCGATGTCGCCGCTGTCGCGCAGATCACTCATCTGCGGCATGCCGCTGGAGCGCTTCTCGGAGTCGCGGTTCAGCTGCGACAGCAAGATGACCCAGACGCCGAATTCCTTGGCCGCGCGCTTCAGGCCGTTGGCGATCTTCCCCAGCTCCTGGTTCCGGTTGTCACCGTCACCCTCCATCAGCTGCAGGTAGTCGATGATCACGAGGTCGAGCTTCTTGTGCCTGCGCTTGACCTGTTGGATCTTGCGGCGTACGTCCATGATGCTGAGCGCTGCCTGGTCGTCCATCGCGATGTGCAGCTTCCCGAGTGCATCGATGCCCTCGCTGACGCCCTCCCACATGCTCTCGGGAGCCTTGCGCGGGTTGCGCAGGTCCGCGAGGTTCACGCGCCCTGCAGCAGCGACCTGACGCGCCGTCAGTGAGTTCAGGCTGTCTTCCTGCGTCAGCATGAGCACCTGGTGCTTGCGGCCGACGTTGCGGCTGAGCGTCAGGCATATGGCCGTCTTCCCCATGCTCGGCCTGGCGCCGATGACCCACAGCTCGCCCGGCCGGCCGCCGCCCGCGGTGCAGTGGTCCAGGTCCTTCAATCCGGTCTGGATGGTGGTTTCCTTGCCGTCGTAGCGCTGCTGCAGGTCGTCGAGGTAGCTCACGACCAGCTCGCTGATGTCGCGCGGCTCGTTGCGCTCCGCGATGGCGTTGAGCGCCATCAGCTTCGTGATCATCTGGTCGATGACCTGGTCGACCGGTTGCGGCTTGCCGTCGGCACCGTGCGCACCGCGCATGATCTCGTCGGCCACTGCTGACCCGAGGCGCATCACCTCGCGTTCCCGCCACCGCTCGACGATCAGCTCGGCGTGCCTCGCCGCGGCCCGGCTGTTCGTCACCGACTGCAGCAGTTGGTTCAGGTACACCATGCTGTAGCCGCCGCGGTCGTGGACGGTGACCAGGTCAGCGAGCTTGCCTGCGGTGAGGATTTCGCTGATGGTCCCGTAGATCGCGCGGTGCTCGGCCTGGTAGAAGTGCTCGGGCTTCAGGATCGTGGCGACGATCTCGAAGGCCTGGTTGTCGAACAGCAGGGACCCGAGCACGCTGTGCTCGGCCTCCTCGCTGTGCGGRGCGCTGTGGGGCAGGTTGACCGCTTCAGGACGACGGCTCATGCGCCCTCCCCTTGCTGCGCCAGCATCACGGCTTCAGCCTGCCGGCCGTGGGTTGTCAGGTAGGCCTCATCGCCGCCCGGCGGGATCTGCCACAGGCGGAACCAGTTGCCCTGCACGCTCTGGAAGAACGTCTTGCGCCAGTCGCGCTGCCGCTTGTCCTGGTCCATGCGGCGGGCCTTGAACTCGTGCCAGTGCAGCTGCAGGATGTCCTGCCCGATGCGGGCCTGCTCGCAGTAGGTGAAGACCGGGTCGTCCTCAGGGATCACCGGCTCGCCCTTGGCGCGGCAGTCGGCGATGAAGTCCTGAAGGCTCACGAGCGGCCTGCAGTCCTCGGCGTCGTCTTCCGTCAAGACCGCATTGCGTTTGCGGCTGGTGCGATCCGCTGCCGGCCCTTCGCTGGCCCGAACGTCGGCATCGCCATGGGGCTTTGCCTGAACCCTTGAGCGACGCCCTTCAGCCCCAGAAGGGGGTTGGGGGTATCTTGTATTCAAAGGTTCATTGACGGTTAGGGGGCACGTGGTGCCGGTCTGACCGGCATCTGGTGCCGGTATGCGGCACGTGGTGCCGGTCACCGCATGCGGCATCTCGTGCCGCTCACCGGCATCTGGTGCCGCTTGGCGGCACGTCGTGCCGGTCTGGGAACCCAAGTTCGAGTGATGGTGGGCGGCACCTCGTGCCGGGTCGCGCAGGCTCGGTTGAGCAGATCCGTGGACCGCGCCCACGGACCGCAGCAGTGCCTCGAAGGCGCCCGCGGTGGGCGCGAAGGCGTCCTCGGCTGCTGCCGTTGCTGCCGCCTCAGCTCGCTCCTGCGCGCGGACCTGCACCTGCGCCTCGCAGATCGCCTGGATGCGCTGCAGCGCCAGCGTGTAGACGTTGGAGCGCTTGCGGCCGAGCCCGACCGCCAGCAGCCCCTGTTCCTCGAGCCAGCGCACGGCCTTGCGCACCGCGCGCTCGCCGAAGCACGTGCGCACGCAGATCGTGGCAATCGAGGGCCAGCAACTGCCCTGGTCGTTGGCCTGGTCGGCCAAGCTGATCAGCACCGCCTTCTGGGTCGGCGGCATGCGGATGGGCCAGCACAGGGCCATCACTGCGGTACTCATKGGGCAACACCCTTCCCTTGCAGCCGCTCGGGCCGCAATGCGTTTTGTCGGTTCATGTGGAGTTGCGGGCGTCAGGCCCGCAGGTTGGAGGCGTGAGGGAGGCGGCCCACGCGCTGGGCGTGGTCTCTCTGGCAGTCGGGATCGCAGTAGCGGACGGCGGGGTCGCAGCGTGAGTCGCAGTTGGCGCAGGTGCCGAGCGGCGCGCGGGACAAGTTCAGCGCCTGGGCGTCCTGTTCGGCGCGCAGGCGGTGGCGGACCAGGGCCGCCTGCAGGTACGCGGCTTCACTGACGCTGATCAGGTCGTCTTCGCCTACGCGTTCCAACGTGTCGCGGCCGTCGTGGACGGTAATCGGGCCGCCGCGCATCAGCAGACCTCCCGGAAGGTCTTGGGACGGCTGCGTTCGTTGCGCAGCCTCAGGGTGGTCAGCACCGCCTGGATGGCCGCCACCAGTTCGGTGGCCTCGGTATCGACACGGCGCAGCTCGTTGTCGGAGACGGCGCCGTCGGCCGTGACTTCACTGACCTCGCTGATCAGCTCAGCGAACTCGCGGGCCACGCGGGTCACGCTCCGGAACGTGTCGTCGTCATCGTTGTCCGAGCACGCCGGCAACGGCACCACCATGCAGTGGCACGCCATCGCGAAGGCATTGAGGATGCTGTGGTTCTTCGTCAGCAGCGTGAGTTTCAATGCGTCGGCTAGGCCGAGCTTGGCCGTCGGGTAGTTGGGGTCGACCTCGTGGTTCAGCGTCGAGGTGCTCTTGCCGAGCAACGGCGCGAGCGCCGACGTGCCGCCGGGGTGGTCGTGCACGAGGTTGAACGCTGCGGTTTGGACATTCATGGCATGGGCCGTTTGAAGGGGCTATGGATGGACCGCGCACTGGTAGCCATACTGCGCACCAATGAGCGCACGAGGAAGAATCGAATGAGCGAGAAGAAGGCGGAGGGGCTGAGCGTGGAAATGGTGTTCGCGCAGGTGGGCGTCGAGTTCACGGAGATCGCGTCGCCGATGGGGCCGCTGGGGGCGCTGCAAGTGACGCTGACCGCACCAGCAGGCCAACCCCCTGCCACACTGGTACTCGGCGTGCCGGCTGCGCGCCAGCTCGTAGCAGCGCTGCGAGAAGCGCTGTCTCTTCACACTGCCCGGCCGCCCTCGCGGCCAGAAGGACTGCAGTAGCTTGAGAGCGAGTCAGCGCGTGATCCGCTGCATCGCGGCTCATGGGGCGAGCTCGGCCGCCATTGGCGCGCCGACTGACGCATCGGGCAGCTTCCTGAGGTAGTCCAGCAAGGACTGCGTGGTTCGCGTCCGCGGATCCACGATCACTTTCTGATGGATTTTCGTGATCGTCGAGTACGGGACACGGGAGCCTCGGGACACCTCAGGCCATCGCCCTTTGCTGGCAGCAAGGCGGCGGTGAAGCTCCACGAGAAGTGGCTCGTCTTGGATCGGCATGATGGCCCGGCGTTGTGTGGACAGCCATCAGATTATCTGATTTCGGGTAATCATGCAAACAGAGCTACCCTCCAATCGATTGGAAAGCCGTGCACTATCCGGATATGGCTAAGACAAAGGTGGCGCCTGACCCGCGCATCGCTAAGGCACTGCAGGCACTTCTCGACTCCGACACGGGGCCGACCAGCGGCAATGGGCTGGCGGCGGTGTCAGGCGTTGGTCAGTCCACCATCAGCCGAATCTTGAATGGCGAGGGGGGAACGAACGCCGCCACCCTTGCGCGACTCGCAGAGGTGTACGGCAAGACCATCGATATCTTTTTCAGCGAAGAGGCCGCGAGCACGATCGGCAAAGGCGCTCCTGCGCCTGCCGGCTCGGTGCCGCTCAAACAGGCCCGAGATGTCCCGGTTGTGGGGACTACGCAAGGAGGCCCCCCGGACCGCGAGTGGAGCGAACTCGGTCACGCGGTGGGCCATGGAGATCAGTACCTGGAGGTTGCTACGGCAGACCCGAATGCCTACGGGCTACAAGTAGTGGGGGACAGCATGAGCCCTCGGATCATGGCGGGCGAGTGGATCGTTGTGGAGCCCAACACCGAGCCATATCCGGGGGATGAAGTGGTGGTCAAGACGACTGAGGGCGAAGTCATGGTGAAGACCCTGGCCGCGCGGCATGGTGACACCATCATCCTGTCGAGCGTGAACGAGGCTTTCAAGCGGATCACCAAGCATGTGTCAGAGATTGAGTTCATCCACTATGTCGGCCCGCGCCTGCCTGCGCGCGCGGTGAGACAGCGGATTGACGTGGTTGGCTACGGAGGGCCGGACCGCAGGATGCATCACCAGACGGTGAGCATCGACAGGAGGAAGTCGGACGGCTGACAGTCAAAAGATCCCGCGCAGACCCGCCCCTCGCAAGAGTTGGCGGGTTTTTTCTTCCCTCCATTACCCACAAATGGATTGACAGTGTTCCGCAATTGGATAACACTGATTATTCGTTTTTGGGTAATCAGGAGATCGCCGATGCCTCACACCGCTAGACCAACGCACGGTCGCGTCAATCAAGACAGTCCGCGCAGTTACCGCTGCCACTACCACCCCAAGGACTGCAACGGCTTCCCGGCCGCTTGYGACACGGGCGTCCTGCCCTTCGTGCAAATCAAGGCTCGCGATGCTGAACACGCGCAGCGCGTTGCCCACGACCTGACCGGCTGCTCGATCAGCAACGTCGAGCGCCTCGACGAGGTGCCCGCATGAACGCGAACCACGCGCACTTCCCCCTCGAAGCCTGGGCCGACCGCAATCCGCGCGTCCGCTGGCCCCTCGTCTACCTGCTGCTGCTCCTGCTCTGGGGCTTCGGCGGCTGGCTCGCGCCCACCGACTTCTGAACCCGCCCCCGCACGAACTCCATTCAACAGAACCAGCATGAACACCAMCGCAGACACGAATTCAGCCGCTGCCGATTCGGCAGCCTTGCGCAGCGAACGGGCCACCTCCCCCGATGACTGGCTGAAGTTCCCGGTCCATCCTTCGAGGCTTCGCACTCTGCGGGAGACCTTCGAGGCCGGGGCCGCCCTTCCGGATGAAGAACTCAAGGTCTTTCTGGAAGCGTTCAGGGAGAAGCTCCTTTACGAAAACATGCCGTGGATGACGGCAGTCGTGGCTGGAGATCTCCGCGAGATCGGCCAAGAAAAGTATCGGATCGGCTGGCGACATGGCCTCGTCTGGGGCGCTGCCGTCGGCTGCCTGGTTGCCCTTCTCTCCGTGGCAACGGGCATGTACTGGGCAGGCGCATGACCAGCCTCGCGACCTGCATTCAGGTGGCACCCGAGCGCGGCTGCGTGCTGTGCCGCCACGGCGCCTGCAACGCTGCTGGCCAGCGCGTCTGTACCTGCCCCGACGCCAGGCTTCCTTGCCCAACGCCCGTCGCGCTTGTCCGCGACATCCGCGGCGCCTGCGGCCCAGAGGCCCGGTTCCTCGATTTCGCCGGCCTGCATCACTGACGTCCCGCGCCGCCCTTCCACATTCCAACGCTACCCACGCCATGATCATCATCACGACAGCCACCGGCGCCGAGGTGTCGCTCAAGCACCCTCTTCCCGGCAACATCGATCTGCGAACGATCGCTCATCACCTCAGCCTCCTCAATCGCTTCACCGGCGCCACCTGCAGGCCCTACAGCCTGGCCGAGCACTCGCTGCTCATCTGCAGGATCGCCGAACGCGAACTCGACCTCGATGTGCACGGCCAGTTCGCGGCACTCATGCTGGCCGCACACAAGGCCTATGTCGGCGAGTTGTCCGCCGCGGCTGAAGACGAGATCGGCGCCCCTTGGATAACCCTGGAGAACCGCTTCGTCCGATTGATCCGCAACGGCTTCGCTCTGAACGTTGCGCACGTCGCGCACGCCCAGGGGCTGCTCAAGGCGGCACTGATCGCGGAGGCCACCGCACGTGCACAGCTCCTGCCGAACCCCGGCACAACGCCTCCTCTTCTTCCCGGCGTGAAGCCGGTGACCTGGGTCAACCTGATGTCGCCCGCTTGCCGAGACACCACGTGGTCCGGCTGGCGCAACGCGTTCATCGAGCGCGCTGACTCTCTCGATTTCCAACGCCAGCAGTTCGCAAGCCGCCTGGTCCACTGAACTCAACCTCGGACGAACCATGGAAACCATCCGCGAGATCGCTCTCGACCAGTTGCACGAGAGCCCCTTCAATCCCCGGCGCACCTTCACCGGCATCGATGAGCTGGCGACGAATATCGTCGCTGAGGGCCGCATCCACCAGCCGATCCTGGTTCGCCCTCGATCCGGCGGCGCCGGCTTCGAGATCGTCTTCGGGCACAGACGCGTCCGGGCCGCTCGCTTCGTCAACCTCCCCAGTGCGCCGTGCATGGTGCGAGACATGACCGACGCCCAGTCCCGCAGCGCCCAGGTCGCAGAGAACCTGCAGCGCACCGACGTGCACCCGCTCGAAGAGGCCGAAGGGTTCATGTCGATGATGCAGGACGATGGCTTGTCCATCGAAGATCTTGTCTCAAGGTTCGGCAAGAGCCGCACCTACTTCTACAACCGGTTCAAGCTGCTCGACGCATGCCCGGCGCTGCGTGAGGCGTACCTCGCCAACGAACTCGGCACGGAGGCGACGCAGCGCATCGCGCGCCTGCCGTCGGCCGCACTTCAGGAGAAGGCGCTGGAGTGCATCAGGCAAGACGCCCAGGCGCGGCTCGCGGCGGGCGGCAATGCAAGCTACCGCAGCATCCAGGCCCTGCTCGCCGCGAAGTTCTCGCTGGAGCTGCGCGCGGCCATCTTCGATATTGCCGATGCGGACCTGCTGCCGGACGTGGGCAGCTGCACCGACTGCTGGAAACGCTCGGGCAACGCGCCCGACTTCGCGGACATGACCGAAGCCGACAGCACGGGCGACAGCCGCAAATCGGGTTCGGCGCGAGTCAGTGCAGACGTCTGCACTGACCCGGACTGCTTCGCGGAGAAGAAGAAAGTCCACCTGCTGCGCGTCGCGCCGCGTGCGGCCGAACGCGCTACTGCGGCCACGAAGCACCCCATCGAACTCGAACCGGCCGCTCAGCATGCCGAGTCAGCCGCCCCAACTGACGATGCATCAGACAGCGATGCGCACGAGGCGGCGGGACCGAATGTGGCTTCGGCGCCAAGCAACATGGACGCAGATCGGACGGAACCGGCTGGGGCGCGACCGGCAAAGCCCGTCCGTGTGCAAAGGCGAAAGGCGATCGACGAAGACGCCACTCCGTCCACCCTCGCCTGCCGCAGCCGACTCGACCTGCTCAAGCGCGTTCGCGAGCGTGCCCTTGCCACCGAGCGCAGCGCATTCGACCTACGACTGGTCGCCAAGTTCGTCTGCGAATCCATCGCATGGCGCCACCGCGCGACCCTCGAAGGTCTGTACGAATGCGGCATCGGAAATCTGGCGGCGCGCATCGACGCGCTGCATCCCTCCGAGGTTGCGCTCTTCCTTCTTGACTGTGCGCTCGCAGCGAACGTGATGGTCGGGGAGACCGAGGTCGAGGAACAGCCCGCCTACCTCATCGCCGCTGCCGAGCACTACCTCTCCACTCCTACGCTGCCGACGCAACCCGCAACGTGACCCGATATCAACAACCCGACAAAGAGCAAATGAGCAAACTCGAACCCATCTACCTCGACCTTCCTGACGTTGCCGCCTTCACCTCGCTGTCTGAGTCGACGGTGGAAAAGCTCGTCCGCGAGGAGGCTTTTCCGAAACCTCGGCTTCTCTCCGGCAGGCGTGTCGCGTGGCTGGTACGCGAGGTGACGGCTTGGTGTGAAGAGCGCCCGGTGTCCAACCTCCTGCCGCCGCCGTTCACGGGCCGTCGCAAGACCAAGAC
>NZ_JBFUGW010000226.1:0-10295 GCF_056402735.1 Rhizobacter sp. P3_C12 | reverse complement strand
GGCCTCGCAGGCGACGATCTTCGCGATGCGCAGGTCGACCTTGGCGAAATCCTCGATTCTGATCTCGGGGGCGAGCGGCTCGCCGCCCGGCGGCGGCAGCTCGATGACCGGCGGCTCGAGCAGCTTGTCGAGCAGCGCCGGGTCGACGCGCTGCATCAGGTGCTTGTAGTCGCCGATCGTGTGGCCGCCGATCGCGCGCGCCGCATCGGCGAACACCATCGGCTCGACCTTCAGGAAGGCCTCGACCTGCACCGCCAGCGCCGGCAGCACCGGCTTCAGGTAGATGGTCAGCACGCGGAAGGCCTCGATGCAGACGCTGCACACGTCGTGCAGCACCGCCTCCTGGCCTTCCTTCTTCGCGAGGTCCCAGGGCTTGTTCTGGTCGACGTACTCGTTCACGCGGTCGGCCAGCAGCATCACCTCGCGCAGCGCCTTGCCGTACTCGCGCTCCTCGTAGAGCGTCTCGAGGGCCTGGCGGTGGTGGCGCAGGCCGTCGAGCAGCGAGCGGCCCTCGACGCCGAGGTCGGCCGACAGCCGCCCGCCGAAGCGCTTGCTGAGGAAGCCGGCGGCGCGGCTCGCGATGTTGATGTACTTGCCGACCAGGTCGGAGTTGATGCGGGCGATGAAGTCGTCGGGGTTGAAGTCGATGTCCTCGACCTTCGCGTTCAGCTTGGCCGCAATGTAGTAGCGCAGCCATTCCGGGTTCAGCCCGACCTCGAGGTACTTCAGCGGCGAGATGCCGGTGCCGCGGCTCTTGCTCATCTTCTCGCCGCCGTTGACGGTGATGAAGCCGTGCACGTTGACGTGGTCCGGCGTCTTGCGGCCGCTGAAATGCAGCATCGCCGGCCAGAACAGCGTGTGGAAGTAGGTGATGTCCTTGCCGATGAAGTGCACCTGCTCGACCGCCGGGTCGGCGAAGAACGCGTCGTAGTCGCGCCCGGTCTTGTCGAAGTAGTTCTTCAGCGACGCGAGGTAGCCGACCGGCGCGTCGAGCCAGACGTAGAAGTACTTGTCCTCGGTGTCGGGGATGCGGATGCCGAAGTAGGGCGCATCGCGGCTGATGTCCCAGTCGGCCAGGCCGCCGTGGCCGTGCTCGTCGACGGCGAACCATTCGCGGATCTTGTTCAGCACCTCGGGCTGCAGGCGGCCGGGCGTGTGCGTCCAGTCCTTCAGGAACTCGATGCAGCGCGGCGACGAGAGCTGGAAGAAGTAGTGCGCGCTGCTCTTGAGCACCGGCGTGGCGCCGCTGAGCGCCGAGTAGGGGTTCTTCAGCTCGGTGGGCGCGTAGACGGCGCCGCAGTTCTCGCAGCTGTCGCCGTACTGGTCCTTGGTGCCGCAGCGCGGGCATTCGCCCTTGATGTAGCGGTCGGGCAGGAACATCGCCTTCACCGGGTCGAAGAACTGCTCGATCGTGCGCTCGGCGATCAGGCCCTCCTTGCGCAGCGCGAGGTAGATGTCCTGCGCCAGCTTGTGGTTCTCGGGGCCGTCGGTGGAGTGCCAGTTGTCGAAGCCGATGCTGAAGCCGTCGAGGTACTGCTTGCGGCCGGCGGCGATCTCGGCGACGAACTGCTGCGGCGTCTTGCCGGCCTTCTCGGCGGCGATCATGATCGGCGCGCCGTGGGCGTCGTCGGCGCACACGAAGTGCACCTCGTTGCCGACCATGCGCTGGAACCGCACCCAGATGTCCGCCTGCACGTACTCCATCATGTGCCCGATGTGGAACGGCGCATTGGCGTACGGCAGGGCGGTGGTGACGAAGAGCTTGCGGGTCATCGGAGGCGTCCGGATCAACGGGGGGAAGGGGGCGATTCTAGGCTTGACGGCCCGAGGGAGAAGGGGTGTGGGCTAGACTGCCGGCCGCCACCCGATTGCCTGCCATGACCATCACCGAATCCGCCCTCCTGGCTGCCCTGCAGACCGTCAACGACCCGCTCACCGGCAAGGACGTCGTCGGCGGCCGCCAGGTGAAGAACCTGCGCATCCAGGGGGCGGACGTGAGCTTCGAGCTGGAGCTCGGCTACCCCGCGAAGAGCCTGCACGCGGCGCTGCGCGAATCGCTGCAGCAGGCGGTGCGCACGCTGCCGGGCGTCGGCCGGGTCGACGTGGAGATCGCGACCCGCGTCACCGCCCACGCGGTGCAGCGCGGCGTGCAGCTGCTGCCCAACGTGAAGAACATCGTCGCGGTGGCGTCGGGCAAGGGCGGTGTCGGCAAGAGCACGACCGCGGCCAACCTGGCGCTGGCGCTGGCGGCCGAGGGGGCGAAGGTCGGCATCCTCGACGCCGACATCTACGGCCCGAGCCAGCCGATGATGATGGGCCTGGAAGGCCGCCCGGAAAGCGCCGACGGCAAGACGATGGAGCCGATGCGCAACCATGGCGTCGAGGTGATCTCGATCGGCTTCCTGGTCGAGCGCGACAACGCGATGATCTGGCGCGGCCCGATGGCCACGCAGGCGCTGGAGCAGCTGCTGCGGCAGACCAACTGGGGCGACCTGGACTACCTGATCGTCGACATGCCGCCCGGCACCGGCGACATCCAGCTGACGCTCTCCCAGCGCGTGCCGCTGACCGGCGCGGTGATCGTGACGACGCCGCAGGACATCGCGCTGATCGATGCGCGCCGCGGCATCAAGATGTTCGAGAAGGTCGGCGTGCCGATCCTGGGCATCGTCGAGAACATGGCGGTGCACGTGTGCAGCAACTGCGGGCACGTGGAGCACATCTTCGGGGCCGATGGCGGCAAGAAGATGGCGGCCGAGTTCGGCATGGACTACCTGGGCGCGCTGCCGCTGGCGCTGTCCATCCGCGAGCAGGCCGATTCGGGCAAGCCGACGGTGGTCAGCGAGCCCGACGGCGAGACGGCCGGGCTCTACAAGGCGATCGCGCGCCAACTGGCCGCGAAGATCGCGCAGCGGTCCAAGGACTTCTCGTCGAAGTTCCCGACCATCTCGATCTCGAAGACCACCTGAGGAATGCGCATGCGCTGGATGCCTGTCGGAACGATGGCGTTGTTGGCGGCAGCGGCCAGCATGGCGGCGCCCGAGGACGAGGGCGCGGCGCGCGCCGCCTGGGCGCGCAAGCTGCAGGATTTCCAGCAGTGCAAGGCGGGCAAGCGGGCACCGAGCTACGGGCCGGCGGCGTCGGGTGCGAGGGCGAAGAAGCCCGCCCACTGTGTCGACCCGGGGCCTTTCGTGCCGCCGAGCGCGGCGTCGGCAGCGTCGCCCAAAGGCTGATCAGCGCTTCGTGAACACCAGGTCCCAGACGCCGTGGCCGAGCTTGAGGCCGCGGTTCTCGAACTTGGTCAGCGGGCGATAGGCCGGCTTGGGCGCATAGCCCGCGGCGGTGTTGGCGAGCGCGGGCTCGGCCGACAGCACCTCCAGCATCTGCTCGGCATAGGGCTGCCAGTCGGTCGCGCAATGCAGGTAGCCGCCGGGTGCCAGGTGCGCGGCGAGCTTGGCGACGAACGGCGCCTGGATCAGCCGGCGCTTGTTGTGCTTCTTCTTGTGCCACGGGTCCGGAAAGAACACATGCACGCCGGCCAGCGAGCCGGGCGCGATCATGTGCTCCAGCACCTCGACGGCATCGTGCTGCACGATGCGCAGGTTGGCGATCTCTTTCTCGCCGATGTGCTTCAGCAGCGCACCCACGCCGGGCGTGTGCACCTCGACGCCGAGGAAATCGGTGCCCGGCAGCGCCTGCGCGATGGCCGCGGTGGCGTCGCCCATGCCGAAGCCGATCTCCAGCACCAGCGGCGCGGCGCGGCCGAACGCGGCCTGCGGGTCGAAGCGCTGCTGCGCATACGGGATCAGGTAGCGCGGCCCGAGCGTCTCGAGCGCGCGCATCTGGCCGGTGCCCATGCGGCCGGCGCGCAGCACGAAACTCTTGATGCCGCGCAGCGGAACGGTGGGGTCGGTGGGGGCGGTCATGGCAATTCGGCACGCGTGCCTGGAGGGCAGGGGGCCGAATTGTGCCCGAGCACGCGCTAGAATCGCGCCCGCTGCGGGTGTAGTTCAATGGTAGAACGGCAGCTTCCCAAGCTTCATACGAGGGTTCGATTCCCTTCACCCGCTCCACCAATCGACCTGTGAAGAACGGCGCCACGCACTCAGTCGATCGATCGACCGTCATCCTCGATGTGCCGATCACTGAGTCGGACGAGCTTTCGGGGCCTTGCCCCCTTCGACAAGACGAAGCGCCACCTGGACGTTGTTGCGGCCCGCGCCCTTGGCCTGGTAAAGCATCACATCCGCCTGCCGGACGAGCGCCTCGACGGTCGTGGCGTCACCCTGGTAGAACGCCAGGCCGATGCTGGTGGTGACATCGATCGTCTGCTCGTCGATCACGAACGGCGTCCTCATGGCCTGGACGATCTTGGCGGCGACGGTTGCGGCCATCTCCGGCGTCGGCAGGCCTTCCATGATCACCGTGAACTCGTCGCCGCCCAGGCGGGCGACGGTATCACTGGAACGCAAGGTCTGGGACAGCCTGTCCGCGAAGCCCCGCAGCAGTGCGTCTCCCGCGTTGTGTCCGTGTCGGTCGTTGATCTGCTTGAACCGGTCGATGTCGAGGTACATGAGCGCCATCAGTGCACCCGTGGCGCGGCAGCGCTCCATCGCCTCGGCGACGCGCAACTCGAAGCCGGCGCGATTGACAAGGCCCGTGAGCGGGTCCACGCGTGCCAGCTCGATCAGCCGCTTCTCTTCGAGCTTCTGGCGGGTGATGTCGCTGACCACGGCGTGGAAGCCCAGCACCGTGCTGCCGTCGGCGGCGAGCTGCGGGATGTACTGCGCCTCGTAGCAGACATGGCTGCCTTTGGTCATCTCGCTCTGGAACGTGACAGCCTCTCCCCGCAACGCGGCGCGAATGTGCGGCTCGACCTTGCCGTACGCCGCATCGCCCAGCAGCGCGCGCACGGTCTGCCCGTGGAKCTCGTCRCGCGGCCGGCCGAARCCTCGCTCGTAGGCCAGGTTGTTGAATCGGTAGCGCTCGTCGGCGTCGATGTAGGCCACRCGCATCGGCAGCGCATCGGCCACCGTGCGCAGACGSGCCTCGCTCTCCTGGAGCGCTCGYTGCGCTTCGCGGTACGAGGTGACGTCGGCGACGAGGGTRTACAGCCCGACGACCTTGCCYTGCTCGTCGCGATCGGGAACGGCCGTGACCTGGACATGGCGACGGCCTTCGGGGCGCACCATTTCCCGGTCGTACGCAACCTCCTGGCCGTCCAGGGCGGCCCGCAGTTGGGGCTCCATATCCACCCAGGCCTGCTCGCCATAGAACTCCCGCACACTCGTCCCGATCTGTGGCGCCGCTGCATCGCCAAACCATTGCTGATACGTCCGGTTGACGAAGCGAAAGCGCAGATCGCAGTCGAGGTAGGAAATCAGTGCCGGCAGGTGATCGGTCACCATGCGCAGCCGATGCTCGCTCGCGCGGACCGCCTGTTCCGCGGCCTCGGCAGCCGAGACGCTCGCGACCAATTGCCTGAGCACCGGCCTCACTTCGCTGTACTGGGCATAGATGGCCAGCGCGACGATGCCGGCAAGCGCCAGCGCAAGCAGGTTCAGGCGTGACCTCATCGGCGCATAGAGCGTCTCGACATCGGTTCGCACCGCGAACCCGAGCCCGAAATCCTTGATCGGCGCGAAGGCCGAGAGGACAGGGCTGCCGCGCCGGTCATCGAGGAACTGCACGCCCTGTTCGCCGAGCACGGCTCTTGCCACCGGAAGGGCGGGGCTGCCGGCCGCGTCGAACATCGGCAGCTCGAATCCGGCCGGCCTGAACCGGTTCGGCGCACAGACCAGCTTGTCCTTCTCGTGGCCACAGATCGCCACGTCGGATGTGTCGCGGGACGCCCGGATGTCCTCCAGCAGGCGATCGAACAGCGGCATGCGCTGCTCGGTGAGCACCCGTCCGACGTGGCGCTCCCCGACGAGGACATCGGTTTCCGTGAGGAGCAGGTAGCCGTCCTTCCAGGCCAGGATGGTCGTCGACCCGGTGTTCGACAGGCGCTGGATGACCTGCATCTTCGCGGAGGTCATGGAGCCCGCATGCGCCACGCGTGTGGCATTCGCGGCGTAGAACTCCACACCCGTCAGGTCGGTGGTCAGGATGCTGTCGGCAACCCTCTGCAGGAACTCCTTGGCCATCGCGTCGTCGGGCGCCGTGCTCAGCGTGTCCAGGGCCTGGCGCGCGGCCGGCCGCGTTGCCACGGCTCTCGGGAACCACAGGCTCACCTCGATGGTGTGGGCCAGCGATGTGGCGTTCGTCCTGGCGATGAGCAGCATGTCTTTCGCGACCGAGCGCTCGAAGGTATCGCGCATCACCCCGAAACCCGCAACGCCACCCGCCAGGGCGACCAGCGTGAGGACCGCGGTCGAGCGCCGCTTGATGCGCTGCTCGGTCTCTTGCAACGTCTTGGGTTCAAGCGCCTGGGATGCCACGTGGAGCATCCACAGGCCGGCGCCGACGACCGAGAGCCCGAACGCGGTGATCGGCAGGATCCGGTTGAAGGCAGTCACCCGGTACAGCGTCTCCAGGCCTACGAAATAACCGACGAGTCCGCCCAGGCCGATGAGGGAGACGGCCAGGGACAGCGTCAGGAAGACGAGCTGGCGGGGCCGGGTGGCGCGTTGCCTGTTCAGCCAGAAGCCGATACCGCTGAGCAGGAATGCCAGGCTCGCGTTCGCGGACAGCCGGCCGGGATGGGGATGGGTCGCCGTGGGGACGGTGCCGGCACGGACGATGTCGATGCCCAGGCCGATGCCTGTCACTCCTTCGAACAGATAGGCCAGGGGCAGCGCGATCAGGGCGGCGATGCAGAGGGCGGAGAGTCGGGTGAGCCAGGCGGCCGGGCTGGAGGGGCGCGAGGCGTTGAACAGGCAGATGCTCGCCGCGACGAAGAGCAGCGGGTTGACGATGCCCGCGTGCTCGGAGCCGGGGATGAGGTGCGCGATGACGCCCACCTGAAACACCCAGTGCACGGCCAGGGTCGCGCCGAGCAGCCCGACGGCGAGGCCTGCCACTCGCGCGGTTGAAAGGGCCGATTTCTGCATGGGGTGTACTCGATCCGGTGTATGTCGCCAGGCGATGTTGCAGCGCACAACCTCTCGACGGGCAGGCGACACCGGAGCAAGCGCTACGCCGCAGGGTACGCCTCAGCGGGAGCGTCGAAGGCCGGAAGTGGGCCCGTGCGGTATGCCAATCTTCATGTTGGCGCGGTCGCGACATGAAGCCGGGAGGGGTGCGCCTGGTTCAGGCGTTCGCGTACGGCGGCGAGGTGGTCCGCCCTGACCCGTCGCAGAACGAAGTCGCGGTAGTTGGTGTTGCTGAGCTGGCTCCATGCTTGCGCTCGACCCAGGGCGGACCGCTGCGCGCGAGAGGCGAGAACCGCTTCGTCTGGAATCGGAGCGTTCGCATCGGTCATGAATTCATAGCCGTAGGAGCGCATGTGCTCTCTCGCCACCGTCTCGATGATCCCGATCTCGTCGACGCTCAACTGGCTCTTGAACTTGTCCCGGTTGGCCGGGATGGGACCGAAGCAGTTGGATGACCACAGATCCGACAGCTTCGACATCTGCCGTGCTTCCGTGGAAGCCGCCACGTCAAGCATTTGCGGAAGGAAGTCCAGGCCGATGAAGTCGCAGATGCCGCGCAGGACAAGCTCCTGGTCAGCGAGGAAATCCTCGTACCGGATGGTGAGTACGCGGGCCGGATGCGCGTGGACGAGACGCTGGGCCGCATCATGCGCGGCGACCCACGTCATCGCATTGAGCGTGCTGTCGAAGTCATGGATGATCGCGCGGTTCATCGAAGCCACCTGGGCGCGCGGGTCCCTCACCACGTTCAGGAACAGCATGTCGGGAAAGAGCTCCATCATCTCGGCGGCGTAGTGGATGCTGTCGAGCGATTTGTCCATCACGACGCGGGCATGGTGCCGTTCGCCGCTGCGCAGGAGCAGTTCCCACACCACGCGGTGCACGCTGCGTTTCTCGTCCTTGATGGCGTCGAAGATCTCGCCCGGATCGAACGCCACGTCGGGCCACTTCACCATGCTGGCGGCTTGCAAGCCGACGATGTCGACGACGAGCTGGAAGTAGTTGCGGTCCTCGGCCAGATCGCCATAAAGGGGCACCAGCGGCATGAAATCGACGATGTGCAGGGGGTAAGGCGAGTAGAAGCCTTCACTGAAATTCAGCCTGAGTCTCAGCGCGTGGCTTCCGCATCGACGCAACGGCACCATCAGAAGCGGGCGGGGGCGACCCGGATGGGACGTGGAGATGGAGGGCTGATGGGTCATGACGATTTCCCTGTGATGTGGTTTGAAAAGTCGGCGATGAACTGCTCCAGTTCGATCACCGGCAGACGGTCGATGCCGGCGGCTGCATGCCGCCCACCGCCGCCTGGATAGAGGCGGCACAACGCTTCCGCCGATCTACGCTGCGCGGGAGAGCGGACGCTGACCAGGAAGTGACCGTCCGAACGGCGCGTGAGTACCGCGAACGATCGATGTGGCTCTTCGTGGGAAAGGCGGTTCGCCAGCGTTCCGGACAGCCGCCGAGCCCATGCCGTGCCCGGCAGCAGGTAGACGTCGCCATCGATGCTTCGCCAATGGGGTGCGAGCGTCTCGAGGTGATGCTGATCTTCGGCGCGGCCGGCGGCCAGGCGGCGATATTCGTCTGCGTCGGCGATGAAGCCGAATGGGCTCTCGAAGTCGTGCACTGCGCGATAGAGGTCGATCGGCGAGAAGTGCAGGTCTTCCACGGCCTCGCCGTAGGCGTTGTAGTTGAGAAGCTGCCCCAGCTGCTCCAGGTTGGCCCTCTGGTTCATGGTGAGCCCGCGCTGCGCGCAAAGACTGCGCGCGACCTCGACCAGGTTGTCGCCGAAGGCGCCCACGATGGCCCACTCGTGAAAGCGGCCGGCCAGGGTGCGATCCACCAGCAAGGATGTGCAGACAACCGCGGAAGGGTCGATGTGGCTTTCAAGCCGCGGGTGGTGGAACAGGCTGCGTGCCGAATGGTGATCGAAGTAGCGTACGCGCCCACCGGCCTGCAGTGCGCGACGCACGCCGGCTTCGTTCCTGTCGAACGAGACGTCCAGCACGGTGATGTCGCTGGGCGGGTTCGTGTCGCCCAGCTTCCCGAGCAAGTCGATATCGCGCTTGACGCCACTGACGAGGCGCCCTGCGCGCGGCTCGGCCATGCGCAATTGGTGCAGGCTGCAGATGCCGTCGGCGTCACCATTGAACAGGTCCACCACCGGCAGGGTGCCCGTGCGGTCCGTCAACGCGAACGGCCCGATCGATGTCATGACACGAGGGCGCAGCGACTGACGAGAAAGTCCATCAGCTTCTGCGCTGACTGGTCGAGGCTGCACAAGTCCGTGTCGATGCGCAGCGCGGGAGACTGTGGGGTCTCGTAAGGCGCCGACACGCCGGTGAAATGGGCGATGGCTCCCGTTCGAGCCTTTTCGTAGAGTCCTTTCGGGTCCCGCGCTTCGCAGACGGCCAGTGCCGTGCTCACATGGACTTCAATGAACCTCGCTTCGCCGATGAGGGATCGCGCTTGTTCCCTGTCCTCCTGCCGTGGCGAGATGAGCGCCGTGAACACGATCAGCCCGGCGTCGTTCATCAAGGCGGCAACTTCCGCCACACGCCGGATGTTCTCGCGCCGATCTGAAGGCGAGAAGCCCAGATCGCTGCTGAGATGGTGGCGGATGTTGTCGCCATCCAGCACGAATCCCAGCTGCCCTTGGGCGTGCAGCCGGCGCTCCGCCGCATAGGCCAAGGTGGATTTGCCTGCGCCGCTGAGGCCTGTCAGCCAGACCGTCACCGGTTGCTGGTGGAGCAGGGCGCGCCGCTCGGCCGCCGAGACCAGGCTGGGGTGCTTCACCACGTTGAGACACGTCACACCGCGTGCCACGGCGGTGGCGTTGGTGTCGGCATGGCCGAGACGTGGCCGGACAAGGGAATGCGTGGAAGGAGTCATGGCGCGGGCAAGCCTCTCAGGAAGACGAACACTCATTGACCAAGAGCGCCCCGCTGGTGCGGTTGCTCGCCGGGTCGACGATGATCAGCGAGCCGCCGACGCGGTTCGACGCGTACGCCTCGACCGGCAGCGCCTGCTGCGTCTCGACGATCACGTGGCCGATCTCGTTGACGGCCAGCTGGTGCGCATCGATCGCCTCCAGCGTGTGGATGTCGAGCCGGCTCTCGATCGCGGTGATGCGCGCCTGCACCCAGCGGTTGCCGTGGCGCACCCAGTACTTGCGGCCAATGACCGCCGGCTCGGTGTCGAGCC
>NZ_JBFUGW010000225.1:0-10492 GCF_056402735.1 Rhizobacter sp. P3_C12 | reverse complement strand
CTGCACGCGGCGGGTCGCGTGCAGCACCTCGGCCGCGATCGCCACCGCGCGCTGCGCCGCCGGCCCGGCGTGCTCCTCGAAGTAGCCGTCCAGCACGCCGATGCGCAGGCCGGCGATCGGGTGGCCGATGTGTTCCAGCGCCGGTTGCACGCGCTCGGCATGGCAGCCGGGGTCCAGCGGATCCGGGCCCTGCATCGCGTCGTAGGTGGCGGCCAGGTCCTCGACGCTGCGCGCGAACGGCCCCAGGTGGTCGAGGCTCGCGACGAACGGGAAGCTGCCGCGCCGCGACAGCCGCCCGAAGGTCGGCTTCAGCCCCCACACGCCGCACAGCGACGACGGCACGCGGATCGAGCCGTTGGTGTCGGAGCCGAGCGTCACCGGCACCTGGCCGGCCGCCACCGCGGCGCCGCAGCCGCCCGACGATCCGCCTGCGGTGCGCGTCAGGTCGCGCGGGTTGCGGCTCGGGCCGTAGTGGCTGTTCTCGGTGGTGAAGCCATAGGCGAACTCGTCCATGTTCAGCGCGCCCACCAGCACCGCGCCGGCCGCGCGCAGGCGCTCGACCAGCACCGCATCGGCCGCGGCCGGTGGCTCGCCCTGGCGCACCTTGCTGCCGGCGCGCGTGGTCAGGCCTTCGATGTCGAACAGGTTCTTCACCGCATACGGCAGCCCGGCCAGCGCCGGCAGCACCTCGCCGCGGGCGCGCATCGCATCGACCGCGCGCGCCTCGCGCACCGCACGCTCGAAGGTGCCGTCGGTGAAGGCGTTGACCCGTGCGTCGCAGACCTCGATGCGGGCGATGCAGTGCTCGAGCGCCTCTTCGGCCAGCATCTCGCCGCTGCGCACGGCGCGCACCACCGACATGCCGGTGCTCATCCCGCCGGCATGCGCGAGACGCGCCGTCATGCCGGATCCTCGGCCGGGAACGGCGCCGGGCAGTAGACCTCGGCCGGTTCCAGCTCGGCGCCGAGCGGCAGCAGCCGCAGCGGCGTGACCATCGTGCGCGTGCGGGCCAGGTGCGTCGCGACGCGCGCGACCTGCGCCTCGTCGAGCGGCAGCTCCAGCAGCCGGGCGCTGGCGCGCACGAAATCGACGATGTCGGATGGGGTGGTGTCGGTCATGGCGGAAGACCTCCTTGCGCGGGAGTGCTGCAAGGACCGTGCTCAGCCGAGCGAAGCGAGGAAGCCGCGCCAGCCGCCGTACGCGGTGATGTCCAGCGCGCTGCCGCCGGCTGCCACGCCACGCGGCTCGCAGACGAAGCCGCGCTCCTGCGTGCCGTCGTCCAGCTCTACCGTGCCGAGCGCGAGCGGCGGGCCGACCATCTGCAGGAAGCTGCCGCCGTGGGCCGCGTCGATCTCCCACACCTCCACGTCGATCGCGCGACCCGCCTCGGGGCCGACATGCACCAGCGCGGGTCGCGTCGGCGCGTGGCCGGTCAGCGAATGCAGCCGGTACGCCGGCGCGGTGCGGGTGCGGCGCAGCAGCCGGCCGGCGCGTTCGGTCAGCTGCCAGTTCAGCGCGAGCCCGCTCATGTGCGCGCCGACGACGACCAGCCGCAGCGGCTGCGCGGGCGCGGGGGCGGCCAGCACCGGCGCGGCACCGATCGGATGCCGCATCACGCCGGCGGTCGGCTCGAACACGCGGGCGAGCGTGGCGGCCAGCCCGGCCAGCGCGAAATCGCTGAACGCCGGCCCGATCAGCGTGACGCCGGCCGGCAGGCCGTCGCCGCGCATCGGGCCGGGCAGCGCATGGGCCGCCATGTCGAGCAGGTTGACGAAGTTCGTGTAGTGGCCGAGGCGCCGGTTCGGCTCGAACGGATCGGCCTGCAGCGCGGCCCGCGTCGGGTGCGTCGGCGCGCTCGGCACCACCAGCACCGCGACCTGCGACCACATCGCCGCTGCCTGGCGCTGCGCCGCGGCCAGCGCGTACTGCGCCTCGAACAGCTCGTGGGCGGCCGGCGCGCGGCCGCTGCGCACGATCGCCGCGACGGTGGGGTCGGCACCGGGCGGGTCGCCATCGAGGAAGGCGCCGACCGCGGCATAGCGTTCGGCCACCCACGGCCCCTGGTACAGCAGCGCCGCAACGCGCGCGAGCGGCTCGAATGGCACCGGCACCAGCTTGCAGCCGCGCTCGCGCAGATGGACCAGCGCGGCCTCGAAGGCGTCGCGCGCCTGCGCATCGCCGAAGAACTCCAGCGTGTCGGGCACGCCGACCGCGAGGTCCTGCAACGCGTCCAGCCGCAGCCGCGGCGGCAACGCGCTGCGGCTGAACGGGTCCTGCGGATCGGGGCCGGCCGCCTGGCTCGCGACCACCCAGGCGTCTTCCGGCGTCAACGCGAACACCGAGATGCAGTCGAGGCTGCGGCAGGCCGGTACCACACCGGTCGACGGCAGCCAGCCCTTGGTCGGCTTCAACCCGCTGATGTGGCAGAAACCGGCCGGCACGCGGCCCGAGCCGGCTGTGTCGGTGCCGAGCGCGAACGGCACCTGGCCGGTCGCGACCACGTAGGCCGAGCCCGAACTGGAACCGCCGCTCACATGGGCTGCATCGAACGGGTTCGGCACCGCGCCGTACGGCGAACGCGTGCCCACCAGGCCGGTCGCGAACTGGTCGAGGTTGGTCTTGCCGACGGGAATGGCGCCGGCATCGGCCAGGCGTTGCACCGCGGTGGCATGCCGCGCGGCCGGGCCGCTCGCGAAGCCCGGGCAGGCGGCGGTGGTCGGCAACCCGGCCACGTCGATGTTGTCCTTCACCGCGAACGGCAGGCCGAAGAGGGGCAGCCGCTCCCACAGCGCCGCGCCTTCGCCGCGCGCGCGGGCATCGCAGGCCTCGGCCTCGGCCAGCAGTTCCTCCTCGGGCCGCAGCGCGATCCAGGCCGATGCCGCATGCCGTGCACGCTCGTGCAGCACGCGCTCCATCAGCCGACGCACCGTCAGGGTGCCTTCGCGCAGCGCCTGCTGCAGTTCACGCAAGGTCCGGGGCTCGAGGGACATGGGATCCGKGCTCCACAACAGGGCATCGACACGGGTCGAGAATGGGTGAATGCGATCTTGTATGCAAGTTGCGAGCCATGGTTTTCCCTCATGTTGCGTGGGTGCCGATACGCTCCTTCGGGGGTGTTTCAACGCCGCAATGCATGGATGCATGAACGTACACTTTTCGATTCACTCACAGCAGTACGGCCACGCATGAAGGCGGTCTCCAAGAAGGTCACCAAGAGCCCACCCCCCAAGCCGGCGCGCAAGCGTGCCGCTGCGGCGCCCGCCGTGGCCAGCGTCACCGACACATCGGTGACGCTGCAGATGGTGGCCGAGCTGGCGGGCGTGTCGTCGAGCACGGTCTCGCGCATCCTGAACGGCAGCGCGAAGGTGAGTCCGGCCAAGCAGAAGGCGGTCGATGCCGCGATCGCGCGGCTGGGCTTCATGCCGAACCCGGTGGCGCGCGGCCTGGCCGGCGGGCGCACGCTGAGCATCGGCGTGGTCACGCAGTCGATCGACAGCCCGTTCTACGGCGAAGGCCTGCGCGGCATCGAGGCGGTGCTCGGCGCGGCCGGCTACATGCCGCTGTTCGCGAGCGGCCACTGGACGGTGGCCGACGAGAAGAAATGCGTCGACCTGCTGCTGTCGCGGCGCGTCGACGGCCTGATCGTCTTCACCGGCCGGCTGCCCGACGAGGTGCTGATGCAGGTGGCGCGGCGCGTGCCGACGGTGGTGACGGGGCGCAAGCTCTCGGCCCCCGGCCTGTTCAGCCTGAACTTCGCGAATGTCGAGGGCGCGCGCATGGCGACGCGGCACCTGATCGAACTGGGCCACCGGCGCATCGTGCACATCCTCGGTTCGCGCGAGCATGCCGATGCGCGCGAGCGCAAGGAAGGCTACCGCCGTGCGCTGAAGGAGGCCGGCATCGCCTACGACCCTGCGCTGGTGGTGCAGGGCGATTTCAGCGAGGCGGGCGGGCTGAAGGCGCTGAGCCAGCTGATGGAATCGCGCACCGACTTCAGCGCGATCTTCGCGGCGAACGACCAGACGGCCTATGGCGCGGCGCTCGGCCTGTACCGGCGCAACCTGCGCGTGCCCGACGACGTGGCGGTGGTCGGCTTCGACGACCTCGCGGGTTCGCAGTACTCGATCCCGCCGCTGACCACGATCCGCCAGCCGGTGTACCAGCTCGGCGAACTGGGCGCGCTGGCGGTGCTGGCGATGCTGCGCGGCGAGACGCCGGACGGCGCGCTACCGCCGCCGCTGCTCGTGATGCGGGAATCGACGCGACCGTTGAAGCGCTGAGAACGGAAGCATCCGTTCGCCCTCGGCAGGTGATCATCGGCCCCAGCGCAGCACCAGCGGATCCAGCCGCCGTGCCGCATCGAGCAGGCCGGTGCGCGTGGCCGGGTGCATCGGCGGGTACGGATGGCGCGGCGCATCGCACGCGATGACGCCGCCTTCCTTCATCAGTGCCTTCGCGCTCAGGAAGCCGCCCTGGCGGTTCTCGAAGTTGATCAGCGGCAGCCAGCGTGCATAGGCCGCGACGGCTGCTTCACGATTGCCTGCCGCGAACGCATCGACGATCTGCCGGATGCCGTCGGGGAAGCCGCCGCCGGTCATCGCACCGGTCGCGCCGGCATCCAGGTCGGCCAGCAGCGTGATCGCCTCCTCGCCGTCCCACGGGCCTTCGATCGCATCGCCGCCCAGCGCGATCAGGTCGCGCAGCTTGGCCGCCGCCTGCGGCACCTCGATCTTGAAGTAGCGCACGTTCGCCGTCTCGCGTGCGATGCGTGCCAGCGTGGCCGCGCTCAGCGTGGTGCCGCTGACGGGAGCGTCCTGCACCATGATCGGAATCGCGAGCGCCTCGGACAGCCGCGAGAAGAACTCGATGCTCTGGCCCTCGGGCACGCGCAGCGTCGCGCCGTGGTACGGCGGCATCGCCATCACCATCGCCGCGCCCTGCTGCTGCGCGCGCACGCTGCGCTCGATGCACAGCCGCGTGCTGAAGTGCGTGGTCGTCACGATCACCGGCACGCGGCCGGCCACGTGCTCGAGGATGGTTTTCGTCAGCAGCTCGCGCTCGGCATCGGCGATGACGAACTGCTCGGAGAAGTTCGCGAGGATGCACAGCCCGGTCGAGCCGGCATCGATCATGAAATCGACGCAGCGTTTCTGGCTCGGCAGGTCGAGCTCGCCGCTGTCGGTGAAGGTGGTGGGCACCACCGGGAACACGCCCTGGTATCGCGCGGTCATGCTTGTCTCCTCACACCGGCAGCGGGTTGCGTTCGAACGATGCCTGGTGCCAGTACGGATACGGCCGGGTCACCGTGCTGGCCTCGTCGAGCAGCTTCATCTGCGACGTGCTCAGCGACCAGCCGACAGCGCCGAGGTTGTCGCGCAGCTGGGCCTCGTCGCGCGCGCCGATGATCACGTTCGCGACCGTGGGYCGCTGCAGCAGCCAGTTCAGTGCGATCTGCGCCACGCTCTTGCCGGTTTCCTTCGCGACGGCGTCGATCGCGTCCATCACGCGGAACAACTGCTCGTCGGGCACCGGCGGGCCGAACTCGGCGGTCTTGTGCAGGCGGCTCTGCGCCGGCAGCCCGGTGCCGCGGCGGATCTTGCCGGTGAGGCGGCCCCAGCCGAGCGGGCTCCACACCACCGCGCCCACGCCCTGGTCGAGCGCAAGCGGCATCAGCTCCCATTCGTAGTCGCGGCCGATCAGCGAGTAGTAGGCCTGGTGCGCGACGTAGCGCGAGATGCCCAGGCGCTCCGATGCGGCCAGCGACTTCATCAGGTGCCAGCCGGAGAAGTTCGACACGCCGAGGTAGCGGATCTTGCCGGCGCGCACCAGGTCATCGAGCGTGCGCAGCGTCTCTTCGACCGGCGTCTGCGCATCGAAGCCGTGCAGCTGGAACAGGTCGATGTAGTCGGTGCCGAGCCGCTTCAGCGAAGCGTGCACCGCATCGAGCAGGTGGTGGCGCGACGAGCCGACGTCGTTCGGCCCGCTGCCGAGGCGGAAGGTGGCTTTCGTCGAGAGGATCACCTTGTCGCGCCGGCCGGCGATCGCCTGGCCGAGCACCTGCTCGGCCGCGCCCGCGGAGTACACGTCGGCGCTGTCGAACATGTTCAGGCCGGCCTCGAGGCAGATGTCGAGCAGGCGGCGTGCGCCGTCGGCATCGGTCTTGCCCCAGGCGCCGAAGAATTCGCCACCGCCGCCGAAGGTGCCGGTGCCGAGGCTGAGCACGGGGACCTTGAAGCCGCTCGAGCCGAGTCTGCGATGTTCCATTCGAATCTCCATCAAGGGGGGCGCGCAGTTTGCCCTGCCCCGGGTAGACCCAACGATAGCAGGGGTGTGGCTGTAAAGATGCCATGCGTAACCCGTGCAAACATTCTGCACAGTTGATTTCTAGACTGGTTCCTCGACGCCATCGAGCAGTGCAACCCGGTGTCGAAAAAGGAGACGGTTATGGAGAACTGGACGCAGATTGCGGCGGCGCTGTCGTTGTTGGTTGCCCTGGTCGTGGTGATGGCGATGACGTTCGTGATGAACGCCATCGCGCGGTGTGCCGAACGGCGCGCCGAGGAGGTCTACCTGCAGGCCAAGGGGCTGGCCTTCAGCCTGGCCCGCTCGCACCTGCAGGGCGCCTACCTGGGCTTGAACCGGCGGTGCTGCCCCGCATGCCGAAGCCGCGTGAGCGTGGCGGCCGCCGCGCACGACTGCAGCGCGGCGATGCGGATGGTCGACGTGAACTGTGATTGCGGGCTGTGTGCCTGTCGCCTGGGGCTGTGTCGGCAGGCCGACGAGGAGCTGATCCAGCCCACGCCCACCGGGCCGGGCGAGTCTGGCGGCAGATGACGGCGCGAGGGTTCGAAGATGGACCTCGTAACGCCACTCGACGCGACATCGTTCGGCGTYACCCTCAAAGTCCTCGGGCCGCTGTACTGGATCATTGCAGTGGCCGTCGCGATCGTCGTGTCGTGGTTCCCGAAGCGCCACTGGATGCAGTGGGGCGTCGCGGCCGGGGTCATGGCCGCATTCGCATATCCGGTGGCGACGCACTTTGCCGAGCGCAATCGGTGGCTCGACCAATCGAACGCGAGACTCGAGGCCGCCATGGCGCATTTCCAGAAGCGTTGCAAGACCGCTGGAGACAAGGTCAACCGTGTCGTCGAGGATGTCGATGGCATCGTCTGGATGAAGTGGCGTCCGGTGATCGTGGACGCCGAGCAGTTTTCGGAGGATCCCTATGGCAGGGATTGCAGCGGCGAGGATTGCATCAAGATTCTTCTGCGTGCGTCCAGCGGTGGCGGGCTGGATCGGCCGGAGGCAAGGCAATACGCGACTGGCTACCGCTTCGTCGAGGCCGTGGACCCGAGCGACGGGAAGCGGTATCGGTACACGGCCGCCCTCGCGTTCGTGAGACAGCGGACACGGGTCGAGAGAGAGCAGTACATGGCGAAAGGCAGCGGCAGGGACCCCGGCTTTGGGATCTACGAGTTCAAGCTGGAACGCAAAGCCATCGACGCGTTCACGGCGCGCTATGGTTTGACGTGGGATGACATCTCCACGCTCGACGATCGCGAGCACTGGGTGGCCGGAGGCACGCTGAAGGCCATCGATCTGCAAACCCAGGAGGTTGTCGCGGAGCGAACCGGGTATCTCTTGAACACGAGGCGAGGGCGCATCGAGTACTCCAACGATCCCTGGGCGTGGGCCAAGCTGTATGCGCCCCGATGCCCGAAGCGGGATGAGCGCACGTGGGATTTCGCTTCGAAGCGTCTTCGGCCATCGAAGGGGGAACAGCCGGGTGGGTCTGAGCATGGTGCCGCCGCAGGGCTGCCAGACCGAGATCGGCGATCGCGGCCATCAACGGGTTGAAAGACCGCGCAACTGCATATCTCCTGCACAGTTGATTTCTAAGCTGCTTCGCTCAACACCACTCTGCAGTGCAACCCGGTGTTGGCAAAGGACGGCAAATGAACGATTGGTTGGGTGTTGCGATAGTGGTGTCGGTGGTGGGGTTCGTGGTCGCGATGAAGGCGCTCGAGCGCTGGATTGAACGGCGAGCGGACGAGCTGTTCCTGCAGGCGAAGGGCACCGCGCTGGATGCGGCCCACTCGCACGGCGCGCAGGCGGGCATGGCAGAGCGACGATGCCCCGCGTGCGATGGAGTGGTGACGGTGAGTGAACGCCAGACCGGCGTGCCGGATGCGCTTCCGGTGCTGGAGGTGCGTTGCGAATGCGGCCTGTGCGACATCAGCGTCTGCGTGGAAGCGCCGGACGACGATGAAGTGAAGTAGATCGTTGTGCGCGGACGCGCGGCTTGCAGTAGCGCATCCGCGCACTCGTTCCATACAGAGTGCTCATACCGTCATCTGGCTCGTTGATGTCCCCCATCAGTGGGTGCGCGCAGTTGAGGACTTTGCGGCGCGGCGTGACTAGACTGGCGCGGTCAAAGGGAGAAGGAAGAAGACATGTCGGACATCGTGATCGGTGAGGCGCTTGCTGGTGTGCCCGCATCACCGCGGCAATGGGTGCCTCATTCGGAGCGCGTGTTCTCGGTGCCGGGCTTGTTGTCGAGCGACGAGTGTGCGGCGCTGATCGAACTGGCGGAGCAGCGTGGGTTCGACGCGGCATCGGTGCGGACTGCGGCAGGCCAGCAGCTGATGCGCAATGTGCGGAACAACGAGCGTGCGCAGTTCGAGGCGCCGTCGTGGATCGCGTTGTTGTGGGGGCGGTTGGCGGCGTTGCCGCTGCCGCACCTGGATGGCGAAGCTGCCATGGGGTTGCCGAAGGAACTGCGCTTCTACAAGTACTCGCCCGGGCAGCGCTTCAAGATGCACAAGGACGGGCCGTGGTCCGAGGGCGGAATGACCAGCAGGCTGACGCTGCTGGTCTACCTGAATCACGGCTTCGAAGGCGGGGAGACGGACTTCCGGGACTTCAAGGTGGTGCCGCAGCAGGGATGCGGGCTGCTCTTCATTCATGACACGTGGCATGAAGGGGCGGAGGTCGGGCGGGGGATGAAGTACGTGCTGCGATCGGATGTGATGTACGGTTCATCTTGAAGGCAAGGTAATCTGAAAATAAATATGAATCGCAACATTGGGCATTGAATATGGCTTTCGTCAACGAATTTATTTCTCTGGAAGACGTTGAGAAGTACAGCATCAAGGCGATTGATAGGCGATTCTTGAAGATGACATTCGAGCCTGATTGGACGATTGATAAAGAGCGAGACGTCTATTTTCGTTTCGTGGGGTCGGGTCGCGAGGAATTCGCTACACAGAAGGAGTGCACGCTCTATTGGCGAGGTGTGCTGCTAGCGATTCAGCTGGATCAACAGATCGCGGCGTCGGTGGTTCCAAAAAATGACTATTTCCAGATCAATTTCAGAATGCGGGTGCCCGCATGAGGACGTCTATGCCACCCCCCTCCTTTGAGCCGACAAAACCCCCAGTCGAGATGCCGCCGACCGTTCCGGTTTTCAGCTTGTCAGGCAGCTTGAGTCCGCTGCTGTTGATCCCCATGGCGGTGCCAGTTTTCGTGGCGCTGTTCGCGACTGACAACATTCTTGATCTGTGGCCCTGGCTGCGTCGATTTACCTTGTGGATGCAGCACCTGATGCCGTTCATACCTATGAATGCGCATGCGGCTTCGACCACCTATTCCCAAGCCGCCTTGCTGACTCACTGCCTCACGCTAACGGTAATTCCCATTGCTTCGCTGGTGTGGCTGTGGCAGAGCTTCGTGAACTACCCGCGGCTGCTGGCACGCAGCCGGGCACGAGGAGGAATGAGGTTCAGGCAATACCTGCTGCTGTCGCTCGTAGGCGTGCCGTTGATGCTTGGTGGCGTCTACTTCTTCATGGCTCTTCCCGGGGACCCTTCATTCGCAAAAGGTATGACTACACATAGCCGCGTCGGATTCGCGTTCCTGACCTTCTCCGCGATGTATGGCACCAGCGTAGCCCTTGGCGGTCAACTACTCATTCTCCGACTCTTCATCGATACCAACTTTAGAAAGGTGGTCTGAAAGTGGCTTCCATCGACTACTCATTCATCGAAACATTTGCGGTCAAGTTCAAGGACCCGGACGGCTGGGATGCCGTTGGAACGCCGACAGGATCAGCCGATCAATTCTTCGCCGAACTAGGCAAGCTCTCGAAGAAGATTCAAGAAGGAAAACTCACGGTCAGTGACGTTGAGGCGGCCAAGGCGGTGCTCAATAAGTTCGCTGATGGCATCAACCGGCTCAACGCTCGAATTGCAGGGGCGGCATCAGGTAATGCGGAGGATGCGAAGTTCGCCAAAGCGTTCAGAAGCATGGCTGCCGACGTTAACCTAGAAGGAATGCGGGTGGCCGCATGAGGCCGGCCATGCTTCCCCCCTCTTTTGAGGAGACCAAGCCACCGGTCGAGGTGCCAGCGACCATTCCGGTGTTCTCGCTTCGAGGTACTTTGAGCCCGTTGCTCATGGTCCCCGTGGCACTGCCATTGCTCGTCATTCTGTTC
>NZ_JBFUGW010000224.1:0-10506 GCF_056402735.1 Rhizobacter sp. P3_C12 | reverse complement strand
CACCGTGTCGCCGGCATGCACGATGCGGCGCTGCAGCTCGACGGATTCCGCCAGCAGCTTCAGCGAGTCGTTGACCCGGGCGCACACGGTGAAGTGGGCTGTCGGCGTGGCGGTTTGCATGGCGGGCTCCTGGCGGGCGGGTGGTATGGAGAGGAGCTTAGGAAGGGCCTGTCAATGCAGCACGACCGGAGCAGGGCGCTGCGCAACAGCGTGTGAATGGCGTGTGTCAATTCCGTATCAGTGGCCGCCGCTTGACGCCCATCAAGGCCGCTGCCTGCGGGCTGACTAGGCTGGCGCGTTCCGAGAAGAGAGGAGCGCGCGATGGCCTATCACCTGAAGAACCGCAGCCTGTCGTCGCTGGACGAGCTGAACGCGCGCGACATCCAGCATCTGCTGGAGATGTCGCACGAGCTGAAGCGGGCCAAGGCGGCGGGCACCGAGCAGCCGGCGCTGCGCGGGCGCAACATCGCGCTGCTCTCTGATCTGCTCTCGGAGCGGTCGTTGTCGCGCACGCGCGCCTTCGAGGTGGCGGCGCACGACCAGGGGGCGCAGGTCTCGTTCATCGGCCCGGGCGATTCGCCACTCGGCGAGAAGGAGAGCGTGAAGGACACGGCGCGGGTGCTGGGCCGCTTGTACGACGCGATCGAGTACCGGGGCACGGTGCCGCAGACGGCGAAGGACCTGGCGGCGCATGCCGGCGTGCCGGTCTACCACGGGCTGACGAACGAGTTCCATCCGACGCAGGTGCTGGCCGACCTGATGACGATGCAGGAGCACTGCGACAAGCCGTTGCGCGAGATGCGCGTGGCCTGGCTGGGCGATGCCCGTGGCAACACCGGCGATTCGCTGTTGCAGGGCGCGGCCTTGCTGGGCATGGACCTGCGGATCGCGGCGCCGCGTGCGCTGTGGCCGGCGGCGCAGACGCTGGCCCGGTGCGAGGCGTTGGCGCGGGTGAGCGGGGCGCGCCTGGCGGTGACGGAGGCGGCGCTGCAGGCGGTGGAGGGCGTGGACTTCATCGACACCGGCGTGTGGGTGACGGCGGGCGAGCCGGAGGCGGCCTGGGCCGAGCGCATAGCGCTGCTGAGGCCGTACCAGGTGAATGCGCGGCTGATGGCGGCGGCGGGCCATCCGTCGGTCAAGTTCATGCATGGTTTGCCGGCGTTCCACAACCGGGAGACGCGGCGTGGCGAAGACGTCTTCCAGCGCTTCGGGCTCGATGGCATGGAGGTCACCGAGGAGGTCTTCGAGTCGCCGGCCTCCATCGTCTGGGACCAGGCCGAGAACCGCCTCCACACGATCAAGGCGGTGTTGGTTTCTACGCTGGGCTGAGTTGCTTCTGCTTCTGCTTTTGTGCGCAAAGGCGCGTGGGGGGAGGCCATGGCGCGCCGGCCGGTGCGGTCATCGCCCCTGGCGGGGCGATGACTCCCCTGCGCTGACTGGTTTSATGGCCCGTCGCCGAAACTCCCGCCACTCACTTCGTTCGTTGTGGTCAAACAGTCGGCGACAGTCAGTTCACGAAGCGTGCTGCGCACGCGGGCCATGAAACCAGCCAGCTCCGGCGMCCCGTCTTTATTGGCGCTCCACGGCCTCCCCCCACGCGCCCCAAAAGAACAAGAGCCGAACTTGAGTTGAATCAACCCGCGAAACAAGCGCAGGCGTACCGTGCCGAGGATGTCGCAACCCCAAGGCTACGTGAACCCGATTCGCTCGATCCTGATGCTGGCGGATACCTCGCCACGCACCGTCGCCCGCCTGATGCTGGCTCGTGAACTGGCTGAACGGCATGACGCCGAAGTCACCGCGCTGTTCGCGGCAACACCGCTGCACGCCGAGACCGATGGCCGCTTCGCCGCCGTGGCCGGCGCTGCCGGCATGCTCGAGCAGCCCGACACACGCCAGCTCGCCCGCGAACGCCTGCTGCTCGACATCACCGGCGGCGACGAACTCTCGCGCGTGCGCTGGGCCGAGGTCGTGCGCGAACCCGTGCTGCAGGCCGTCGTCCAGCATGCGCTGTGCACCGACCTGCTGGTGCTCGGGCAGCGCGCCGCATCGACCTCCCCGCATGAGCTGCCGGCCGGCTTCATCGAATCGCTGCTGATCGAGAGCGGCAAGCCCGCGCTCATCGTGCCCGACCACGGCGCCGCCAGCTCCGCACCCGAGTGCATGCTGATCGCCTGGAAACCCTCGCGCGAAGCCGCCCGCGCCGTCACCGCCGCCTTGCCCTTCCTCGCACAGGCCCGTGAAGTGCACGTCGCCAGCTGGTCGCGCAACGCCGTCGTCGGCGCGGCCGGCGGCCTCGACATCGCCGGCCACCTGAATGCCCACGGCATCACACCCGTCGTCCACCACCGCGACCACGAGCCCCGTGCCATCGGCGACGAACTGATGGCGCTCGCCGCCCAGGTCGGCGCCCAGTGGCTCGTGATGGGCTGCTACGGCCACGGCCGGCTGCGCGAACAGGTGCTCGGCGGCGCCACGCGCTCGCTGATGCACGCCGCGCAGCTGCCGCTGCTGATGGTTCATTGACCCCCGCTTCCCCACCCGCGAAGGAGAGACCCCATGAAGATCCTGCTGGCCGTCGACGGCAGCGCCTGCACGAAGCAGATGCTGGCCTACCTGGCCGCCCACGACGAGTTCCTCGGCACCGGCCACGACTACACCGTGCTCACCGTCACGATGCCGGTGCCGCCGCGTGCCAAGGGCTTCTTCGACCGCGAGACGGTCGAGAACTACTACCGCGCCGAGACCGACGAGGTGCTGAAACCGGTGCGCGCCTTCATCGCCCAGCAAGGCTGGAACGCCACCTTCGTCGACAAGGTCGGCCACGCACCCGCCGTGATCAGCGAGACGGCCGACAGCGGCCGCTTCGACCTCGTCGTGATGGGCTCGCACGGCCACTCCGCCCTCGGCTCGATGGTGCTCGGCTCGGTGACGAACCGCGTGCTGAACCACTGCAGGACGCCGGTGCTCGTCATCCGCTGACCGGCTTCCCCTGCAGCGGCAGCACCAGCCGCGCCGCGTCGCTGTCGCCGCCCTGGGCCTCGAAGCCCAGCCGCTGCACGAACGCACGCATCGCCACGTTGTCGCGCAGCACCAGCCCCACCAGGCGCTGCGTGCCCTGCGCCGCCTGGTAGGCGATCAGCTTGTCCATCAGCAGCCGGCCCAGGCCCCGGCCCTGCAGGTCGCTGCGCACGACGACCGCGAACTCGGCCTCGAGGTTGTCCGGATCGACCGCCGCGCGCGCCACGCCCAGCGTCTCGCTCGTGCCGTCGGCGCCGGGACGCACCGCGATGAAGGCCATCTCGCGCGCATAGTCGATCTGCGTCAGCCGCGCCAGCTCGCTGTGCGCCAGCTCGCGGCGCGCATTGAAGAAGCGGAAGCGCAGGTCGTCCGGGCTCAGCTGCTCGACGAAGCGGCGGTGCGCCGGCTCGTCCTCCGGGCGCACCGGCCGCAGCGTCAGCGCCTCGCCCTGCCACGCGAGGGTCTCGACCAGCGCATCGGGGTACGGCCGGATCGCGAAACGCTCCGCACCGGCCACCGGCACGCGGCTCAGCCGGATGCGCGCATCCAGCGCCAGCACGCCGTCGTGGTCGGCCCACAGCGGGTTGATGTCGAGCTCGGCCAGCTCCGGCAGGTCGGCCAGCATCTGCGACAGCGCCACCAGCGCATCGCCCACCGCATCGAGCCGCGCCGCCGGATGGTCGCGGTAGCCCGCCAGCAGGCGCGACACCTGGGTGCGCGACACCAGCTCGCGCGCCAGCGCCCGGTTCAGCGGCGGCAGCCCGATCGCGCGGTCGGCGCGCACCTCCACCGCCGTGCCGCCGTGGCCGAGCATCAGCACCGGGCCGAAGTTCGGGTCGATGCTCGCGCCGACGATCAGCTCCTGCGCCATCGGCCGGCTCGCCATCGCCTGCACCGTGAAGCCGCCGACCCGGGCCTGCGGCTGCGCGGCGCGCACCCGCTCGATCATGCGGGCCGCGGCCTCGCGCAGCGCGGCCTCGTCGGCCAGGCCGAGCGCGACGCCGCCCACATCCGATTTGTGCGTGATGTCGGGCGAGACGATCTTCAACACCACCGGGTAGCCGATGCGGCCCGCCGCGCCGGCCGCCGCATCGGCATCGGCCGTCACGCGCAGCGTCGTCACCACCGGAATGCCGTAGGCCGCGAGCACCGCCTTGGCCTCGTGCTCCTGCAGCATCTCGCGGCCGTCGAGTAGCGCCGCGATGATCACGCGGCGCGCGGCGGCGCGGTCCGGCACCGCATTGGCGCTGGCCGACGGCGTCTCCAGCAGCACGGCCTGGTTGTGCCGGTAGCAGCGCAGCATCGAGAACGCGTTCACCGCTTCCTCGGGCGTCGCGTAGTCGGCCACGCCGGCATCGGCGAACACGCGGCGTGCCTCGGCCACCGCGCCGTCGCCGAGCCAGCAGGCCATCAGCCGGCCGTTCGCCTCGCGCGCCAGCGGCGCCAGCGCACGCGCGATGTCGGCGCTCGGCACGATCGCGGTCGGCGCATGCATGAACAGCACCGCGCCRGCCTGCGGCTCGGCCAGCACCGCCTGCAGCGCGTCGACGTACCGCTGCACCGGCGCGTCGCCGATGATGTCGACCGGGTTGCCGTGCGACCAGGTGGCGGGCAGCACCGCGTCGAGTCGCGCCAGCAGCGTTTCAGTCGGCTCGGCCAGCGGCACGCCGGCACGCGCCGCTGCATCGGCGGCCAGCACGCCGGCACCGCCGCCGTTGGTCACCAGGGTCAGCCGGTCGTCGCGGTTGGCGCCGAAGTGCGCGAGCGTCTCGGCCGCGACGAACAGCTCGTGCAGCGTGTCCACGCGCAGCATGCCGGCGCGTCGGATCGCGGCGTCGAACACGATGTCGGAGCCGGCCAGCGCGCCGGTGTGCGAGGCCGCCGCGCGCAGGCCGTTGCCGGCGCGGCCGGCCTTCACGACGATCACCGGCTTGTTGCGTGCCGCGGCGCGCGCGGCCGACATGAACTTTCGAGCCTCGCCGATCGATTCGATGTAGAGCAGGATCGCGCGCGTGTGCGCATCGCTGGCCAGGTGATCGAGCAGGTCGCCGAAATCGACATCCGCATGCTCGCCGAGCGACACCAGGTGCGAGAAGCCGACGCGGCGCGCCTTCGCCCAGTCGAGCACCGCGGTGACCAGCGCGCCCGATTGCGAGACGAAGGCCAGGTTGCCGTCCAGTGCATCGGTGTGCGCGAAGCTCGCGTTCAGGCCCAGGCGCGGCGTCAGCAGGCCGAGGCAGTTCGGCCCGAGGATGCGCAGCACGTGCGGGCGGGCCGCCTCGAGCACCGCCTGCTTCTGCGCGGCGCTCAGCCCGGCCGTCATCACGATGGCGGCGCGCGTGCCGAGCCGGCCGAACTGGTCGACCAGCGTGGCCAGCGTGTCCGGCGGCGTGCACAGCACCGCCAGGTCGGGCGCGGCCGGCAGCTGCTCGGGGCGGGTGAAGACCGGCTGCCCGTCGAGCGTGCGCAGCCGCAGGTTCAGCGCGTGCAGCGGGCCCTGGAAGCCGGCGCGCAGGTTGCGCCAGACGGTGGCGCCGACGCTGGCCGGGCGGTCGGAGGCCCCGGCGACGGCGATCGATCGGGGTTCCAGCAGGTGGTCGAGGTGGCGCACGCTCATGCCGCATTGTGTGGGCAAGGGGCGGCGGCTGCGGCTTGACGTGGCGCAAGCGGCGAAGCCCCTGCGCGCCGGCGACGGCCGGCGATGCGGGGAGAATCGCCGCCGATGAGCCGCACCGATTCCGCCCTGTCCCACGTCCTCACGCTGACCGAACTCTTCGAGGCGCGCGTCCGGCGCAGCCCCGAAGACACCGCCTACCGCCGTTTCGACGCCGCCACGAACCGCTGGGTCGCGCTCAGCTGGCGCGAGGCCGCGGCCGCGGTGCAGCGCTGGACGCACGCGCTGGCCGCGCTGCGCCTGCCGGCCGGTTCGCGCGTCGGGCTGCTGCTGCCGAACGGCGTCGAGGCGGTGTGGGCCGACCTGTCGACGATGGCTGCCGGCGGCGTGCCGGTGCCGATGCATGCGTTGGACAACCCGGCGAGCATCGCCTACATCCTGGGCGATTGCGAGGCCGCCGTGCTGATGGTGCAGGAGCTGGCGCAGTGGGAAGCGATCCGGGCCACCGGCGTCGCGCTGCCGGCCTTGCGCTGCGTCGTCGTGGTGGGAGCGACCTCCGCAACGTCAGCGGCGGCCGGGCAGGGCGGTGCCGTCCCGGTGATCGCCGTGGGCGAATGGCTGGCGGCTGGTGCCCAGGCCGAGCTGCCGGCCACGCCGCCGCGGCACGACGACCTGGCCGCGATCGTCTACACCTCGGGCACCACCGGCAAGCCGAAGGGCGTGATGCTGACGCATGCCAACGTGGTGGCGAACGTGATGGCGGTGCTCGCGCACGTCGCGCCCGGGCCGGACGACGTGTTCCTGTCGTTCCTGCCGCTGTCGCACACCTTCGAGCGCACTGCGGGCTACTACCTGCCGATCGCGGCCGGCAGCTGCGTGGCGCATGCGCGCTCGGTCGCGTTGCTGGCCGAGGACCTGCGCAGCGTGCGGCCGACCGTGCTGATCTCGGTGCCGCGCATCTACGAGCGCGTGCGCGCGCAACTCGACGCGCGGCTGGCCGGCTCGCGCGTGAAGCGCTGGCTGTTCGACGCGGCGCAGGCGGTCGGCTGGCGGCGCTTCTGCCGGCAGCAGGGCCTGCCCACCGAGGCGAGCCCGTGGGCGGCGGCAGAGCTGCTGGTCGCACCGCTGCTCGATGCGTTGGTGGGCCGCCCGTTGCGCGCGAGCTTCGGCGGCCGGCTGCGCGTGGCCGTCAGCGGGGGCGCACCGCTGTCGGCGGCGCTCGCGCGCTGCTTCCTTGGTCTCGGCGTGCCGGTGCTGCAGGGCTATGGCATGACCGAGACCTCGCCGGTGATCGCGGCCAACACGCTGGAGCACAACGATCCGGCGACCGTCGGCACCGCGCTGCAGGGCGTCGAGCTGCGCCTGGGCGAGAACCGCGAGCTGCAGGTGCGCGGCCCGAACGTGATGAAGGGGTACTGGAAGCGGCCGGAGGACAGCGCGCGTGCGTTCACCGACAACGGCTGGCTGCGCACCGGCGACCAGGCGTCGATCGACGACGGCGGCCGGGTGCGCATCCTCGGGCGCATCAAGGAGATCATCGTCACCTCGACCGGCGAGAAGATCGCGCCGGCCGACCTGGAGTTGGCGATCGCGGCCGACCCGCTGTTCAGCCAGGTCTTCGTGCTCGGCGAGAACCGGCCGTTCATCGCCGCGGTGGCGGTGCTCGGCCGCACGCAGTGGCAGGCCTTCGCGCAGTCGCTCGGCGTCGACCCGGTGCCCCCCGAGAGCCTGAACCTGCCGGCGGTGCAGCAAGCCGCGCTGCAGCGCATGGCGCAGCTGGCGGCGGCGTTCCCGCGCTACGGCGTGCCGCGCGCGGTGTGGCTGAGCCTGGAGCCGTGGACGGTGGAAAACAGCCTGATGACGCCGACGCTGAAGCTGAAGCGGCACAACCTGATGGTGCGCTTCGAGCAGGAGATCGAAGGCTTGTACCGGCGCTGACGGGCGACCGAAATCAGGTCGCGCAGAACAGCGCCGAATCCGGCCACAGCCCGTGGCCGAGCGACCAGCCCGAGCCGAGCACCAGGCACAGCCCGGCGAGGCGGATGCTCCACGCGAGTGCGCGCCGGTCGAGCCGGGCCCACAGCACGGGGGCGCCCCACAGCGCGAGCGACGACGCGAGGCCGAACGCGGTCATCACGCCGGCACCGGCCAGCGCGCCGTCGGCCAGGGCCGCAAGCACCAGTGCCGATTGCAGCAGCCCGCACGGCCACGCGACCCACAGGCTGCCGGCGGCGCCGGCCTTCAGCGGGCCGGCCATCACCTGCCAGCCGTCGGCGCGCGGCGCCTGCACCGGCTGCTGCGGCTGCCCGAGCTGTGCGAGCCAGCGCGGCTGCCGGCCGCTGAACAGCAGCCACAGCCCGAGTGCGACGCCGGCCACGTGCAGCAAGGCCCACAGCGGCCGCAAGGCCGGCGTGGCCTGGCCGAGCCAGGCGAGGGCCGAGACGCTCGACGCCACCAGCGCCCCGCCGAGCGCATAGCCGAGCAGGCGTCCGCCCTGGAATGCGAGGGTGGCCGGCAACGGGCGACTGCCACTCGCTGCACTGCAGGTGCGCACGACGGCGGCGCTGCTGGCACCGCACATCGCCGCGCAATGCGCCGAGCCGGCGAGGCCGAGCAGCGCGGCGCCGGTGAGCAGCGCGAGGCTCATCGCTGCACCGTCACAGCACGCGCGAGAAGCGCGCGCCGCCGGCTTCGGCGGGGTGTTTGCCTTCGCGCACCCGGGCACGCGCGGCCTGCAGGTGGCGATCGAACACCATCGCGATTGCGCGCACCAGCAGCCAGCCGCGCGGCGTCACCTGCACGGTCGCGCCGTGGTCATCGTCGATCTCGACCAGGCCGTCGGCCACGAACACCTGCAGCGAGGCCAGCTCGGGCGCGAAGTACGCCGCGCCGTCGACATCGTGCGCATGGCCGAGCGTGGTGAGGTCGACGCGGCCCTGGCACATCAGCGCCATGATCACGTCGCGGCGCAGCAGGTCGTCGCGGTCGAGCGCGAGGCCGCGCACCACCGGGAAGCGGCGTTGCGCGAGCGCCTCGTAGTACTCGGGCAGGGTCTTCGCGTTCTGGCTGTAGCTGCTGCCCATGCGGCCGATCGCCGAGACGCCGAGGGCGATCAGGTCGCAATCGGGCTGGGTGCTGTAGCCCTGGAAGTTGCGGTGCAGCCGGCCGGCGCGGCGCGCGCGGGCGAGGGCGTCGCCGGGCAGTGCGAAGTGGTCCATGCCGATGTCTTCATAGCCGGCGGCGAGGAAGCCGCGGATCGCGCCGCGCAGCATCGCCACGCGATCGGCGCCGGTCGGCAGTTCGGCCGTGACGATGCGCCGCTGCGGCTTGAAGCGCTCCGGCAGGTGCGCGTAGCCGTACAGCGCGACGCGGTCGGGGCGCAACTCGGCGACGCGTGCCACCGTCTCGGCGAGGCTCTGCGGCGTCTGTTTCGGCAGCCCGTAGATCAGGTCGACGTTGATCGATTCGTAACCTTGCACGCGCGCGGCGGCGACCAGCACGCGCACGTCCTCGAACGGCTGCACGCGGTGCACGGCCTGCTGCACCTCGGGCTGGATGTCCTGCACGCCGAAGCTGATGCGGTTGAAGCCGAGCGTGCGGAAGTGCGACAGGCGTGCCGGCGTGACGGTGCGCGGGTCGACCTCGATCGAGATCTCGGCATCGGGCAGCAGGTTGAACGCGCCGCGCAGCGTCGACATCAGCCGCGTCAGCTCGGCATCGCTGAGGAAGGTGGGCGAGCCGCCGCCGAGGTGCAGCTGCGACACCGGCAGCCCGCTGCCGAGCGCGGTGACGTGCAACTCGATCTCGGTGTCGAGTGCATCGAGGTACCCGGCCGCGCGCTCGTGGTGCCGCGTGATCACCTTGTTGCAGGCGCAGTAGTAGCAGACCGATTCGCAGAACGGGATGTGCACGTAGATCGACAGCGGCGCGGTGCTGCCGTTGCGCGCGACCAGCATCCGCTGGTACTGCTGCGCGTCGAATGACTCGCCGAAGCGGTCGGCCGTCGGGTACGAGGTGTAGCGCGGGCCGGGCACATCGAAGCGGCGCAGCAGGTCGTCGTCGAGCGCGGGGGAGGGGTGTGCGGCGTTCATGCCGGCACTGTCGCGCGCGGCGCGCCGTGGCGGCTTGCGTTGGATCAATTGGCGGTCGCACCCTGCCTCCCACAATGCCGTCGAGCCACTCAACCCGATGGAGCGCTGCGGCGCGTCGTGCCATGTCTTCGATGATCCATTTGCCGGTGCTGCCGGACGAACCCGAGTGCATGCTGTGCGAGCGGCGCCACCTGTGTCTGCCGGTGGTGCGCGACGACATCGCGGCCAGCGTGGCCGGCAGCGTGCGGGCGGTGGCCGCGGGGGACACGCTGTTCCTGGAGGACGAGACCTTTGCCTCGCTGTACGCGGTGCGCATCGGCAGTTTCAAGACCTGCGTCGGCGTGCCGCCGCAGCGCGGGCGCGTGACCGGCTTCGCGTTGCCGGGTGACCTGCTCGGGCTGGATGCGATCGACTCGGGCCTGCACCGCTGCCAGGCGATCGCGCTGCAGGATTCCGAGGTGTGCGAACTGCCGTTCGACCAGGTCGAGCAGGCGTTGGCCGCGTCAGGGATGCTGCAGCGCCGTTTCCATCAGCTGATGAGCCGCGAGATCGTGCGCGACCATGCGCTGATGCGGCTGCYCGGGCAGCGGCAGGCGGGGGCGCGCATTGCGGCGTTCCTGCTGGGACTCTCCGAGCGTGCGCAGGAGCGCGGTCAATCGAGTACCGAGCTCCGCTTGCCGATGAGCCGCGAAGACATCGGCAGCCACCTGGGGCTGCGGATCGAGACGGTGAGCCATGTGCTGACGCGGTTGCGTGCGTCGGGGTGTTTGCGTGTTCGTC
>NZ_JBFUGW010000223.1:0-10540 GCF_056402735.1 Rhizobacter sp. P3_C12 | reverse complement strand
ACCGAGAACACCGAGCCGCGGCCGGGCTGGCTGGTGGCCGTCACGCGGCCGGCCATCAGCGCGGCCAGCTTGCGCGTGAGCGACAGGCCGAGGCCGGTCCCGCCGTGCTGGCGGCGCGCGCTGTTGTCGCCTTGCTCGAAGGGCTTGAACACGCGCTCCAGCGTGGCGTCGTCCATGCCGGTGCCGGTGTCGTGCACCTGGATGCGCAGCAGCCACGGGCCGTCGGGCTGGGCCCGCACCTCGGTGACGAGCGCGACATGGCCTTGCGCGGTGAACCGCGTCGCGTTGGCCAGCAGGTTCGAGACGATCTGGCGCACGCGCGCCGGATCGCCCTGGAAGCGCGTCTGCTCGCCGAGGTAGTCGTACAGCATCGTCAGCTTGCGCTCGCGCAACTGCGGCATGAAGCCGCGGCAGGTCTCGGCCATCAGCTGCGCGAGGTCGAAGGTCTCCATCCGCAGCGCAAGCTCGCCGGCCTCGGCGCGGGCGTAATCGATCACGTCGCCGAGCAGGCGCAGCAGCGCCTGGCCGGACTGCTGCGCCAGGTCGAGGTAGCCGCGCTGCTCGTTGTGCGTGGCCAGCCGCTGTGCCAGCTCGGTCATGCCGAGCACCGCGTTCAGCGGCGTGCGCAGTTCGTGGCTCATGTGGGCCAGGAAGGCGGCCTTGGCCTGGCCGGAGGCCGGGTCGCTGTCGACCTCGCGCAGGCTGCCGGCCAGCCGGGTGGCCGGCCCCGTGCCGTCGGCGGTGGCGCGCATGCGCACCTGGAACCAGCGCGGGCTGCCGTCGGCCGTGCGCAGGCGCAGCCGGCCCTGCACGTTGCGGCCCGGCGCGCGGATCGCCGCGCCGACCAGCGCATCCCAGTGCGCCCGGTCCGGCGGGTCGACCTGCGCACGCAGTGCGGATGGCTCGTCAGCCAGCCCGGGCCCGAGCAGGTCGCGGCAGCGCGGCGAATGCCAGGCCTGCGACGGCTGGAGCGACGTGAGTTCGTGCTCCCACACGCCCTCGCCGACGACATCCATGAGCCGCGTGGCGCGGCTGCTGTCGGGGTGGACGGGCGGGAGAGGTGGAACGGCTGGTGTTTTCATGACGCCACGCGCAGACGGCACGCGTGAGAGCGTCGCGCATGGTAGCCAATGGGCCCCGTCCGGGCAATGCGCCTCGCGTGTCCGATCTGTTGCTGCGGGTCAGACCGGTTGCCGGCGGCTACTGACTGCTGCTGACCAATGGCCCGCGGATGCGCTCACCCGTCGCGGCTCCCTAGAATCTTCGGCTCCGCATTCCGAAAGCCCTCCCCATGTCCGGTGTCATCCGCATCCGCGGCGCCCGCCAGCACAACCTGAAGAACCTGGACCTCGACATCCGCACCGGCGAGATGACGGTGGTGACCGGGCCGTCGGGTTCGGGCAAGTCGAGCCTGGTGTTCGACACGCTGTACGCCGAGGGGCAGCGGCGCTACGTCGAGACCTTCAGCGCCTATGCGCGGCAGTTCCTCGACCGCATGGACCGGCCGGCGGTGGACCGGGTCGACGGCGTGCCGCCGGCGATCGCGATCGACCAGACCAACCCGGTGCGCACCTCGCGCTCGACGGTCGGCACGATGACCGAGCTGAACGACCACCTGAAGCTGTTGTATGCGCGGGCGGGCGAGCTGTTCGACAAGCAGACGGCGCAGCCGGTGCGGCATGACACGCCGGAGACGATCTACGCGGAGCTGATGAGCCGGACGGCGCTGGGCGATCCGCGCCTGGTGGTGACCTTCCCGGTCGAGCTGCCGGCCGTGACGACGCCGGAAGAGATCGAGCAGTGGCTGGCGGCCAGCGGCTTCACCCGCGTGCAGGCCGAGCGCGAGGTCGCGACGCCGACCGGGCCGCGCAAGGTGCTGGACGTGGTGGCCGACCGCTTCCGGCTGCAGAACACCGAGAAGGTGCGCGCGGTCGAGGCGATCGAGACGGCGCTGAAGCGCGGCAGCGGGCGGGTGAATGTCTATGTGGTGGCCGAGGAAGGCGAACCGGCACTCTGGCGTTTCTCCACCGGCCTGCACTGCCCCGACAGCGACCTGCGCTACAGCGAGCCGCAGCCGGCCCTGTTCTCGTTCAATTCGGCGATGGGCGCCTGCGAGACCTGCCGTGGCTTCGGCCGCGTGATCGGCGTCGACTGGGGGCTGGTGATCCCGGACCACCGCAAGACGCTGCGTTCCGGCGCGATCAAGACCATCCAGACGCCGGCCTGGAAAGACTCGCAGGACGACCTGCTGAAGTACGCCGCCGAGGCCGGCATCCCGCGCGACGCCGCCTGGTCGCAGCTGAGCGAGGCGCAGCGCGACTGGGTCATCAACGGCTCGCCGCACTGGAGGGGCAACTGGAACAAGCAGTGGTACGGCATCAAGCGCTTCTTCGAGTACCTCGAATCGAAGTCGTACAAGATGCACATCCGCGTGCTGCTGTCGAAGTACCGCAGCTACACGCCCTGCACCACCTGCGGCGGCGCGCGCCTGAAGACCGAGGCGCTGCTGTGGCGCCTGGGCAGCCAGCCCGATGCCGATGGCGTGCTGCCGCCCGAAAAGCGCTTCCTGCCGCAGGGCACCGCCTGGTCGCGCCCGCAGCTCGAGGCGCTGCCCGGCCTGACGGTGCACGACCTGATGCTGATGCCGATCGAGCGCATCCGCCGCTTCTTCGACGGCATCACGCTGCCCAGCACGATGCTCGATGACGCGCTGAAGCTGCTGCTCGACGAGATCCGCACGCGACTGAAATACCTGTGCGATGTCGGCCTCGGCTACCTGACGCTGGACCGCCAGAGCCGCACGCTGAGCGGCGGCGAGGTGCAGCGCATCAACCTCACTACCGCGCTCGGCACCTCGCTGGTCAACACGATGTTCGTGCTCGACGAGCCGAGCATCGGCCTGCACCCGCGCGACATGAACCGCATCGTCGAGGCGATGCACCGGCTGCGCGATGCCGGCAACACGCTGGTGGTCGTCGAGCACGACCCGGCGGTGATGCTGGCGGCCGACCGGCTGATCGACATGGGCCCGGGCCCCGGCGAGCGCGGCGGCAGCATCGTGTTCGACGGCACGCCGGAAGAGATCCGCCGTGCCGACACGCTGACCGGCGCCTACCTCGGCGGGCGCAAGCAGGTCGGCCTGGGCGGCCTGAAGCGGCTGGTGACCGAGGCGACGCCGAAGCTGATCCTCGAAGGCGCGCGCGACCACAACCTGAAGAACGTGACGGTCGAGTTCCCGCTGCAGCACCTGGTGTGCGTGACCGGCGTGTCCGGCTCGGGCAAGAGCACGCTGATGCAGGACGTGCTGTTCCCGGCGCTCGCGCGCCATTTCGGCAAGGCCACCGAGACGCCCGGCGAGCACGACCGCCTGCTCGGCGCCGACTGGCTGACCGACGCGGTGTTCGTCGACCAGTCGCCGATCGGCAAGACCGCGCGCTCGAACCCGGCCAGCTACGTCGGCGCGTTCGACGAGATCCGCAAGCTGTTCGCGCAGACGCCGCTGGCCGGCCAGCGCGGCTACGGCGCCGGCATGTTCAGCTTCAACGCCGGCGACGGCCGCTGCCCGACCTGCGGCGGCTCGGGCTTCGAGCATGTCGAGATGCAGTTCCTGTCCGACGTGTACCTGCGCTGCCCGGATTGCGACGGCCGCCGCTACCGCGCCGAGATCCTCGACGTGAAGATCGAGCGCCGCCTCCCCGGTGAGGTGGCCCGCGAACTGAGCGTGGCCGACGTGCTGGAGCTGACCGTCAGCGAGGCGGTGCAGATGTTCGCGCAGGACCGCGAGGTGCTGCGCGTGCTGCAGCCGATCGTCGACGTGGGCCTCGAGTACGTGAAGCTGGGCCAGCCGGTGCCGACGCTGTCGGGCGGCGAGGCGCAGCGGCTGAAGCTGGCCGGCTTCCTGGCCGAGGCGGCGCAGACGACGACCGCGAGCCGCCAGCCGGTCGCGAAGAAGGGCACGCTCTTCATGTTCGATGAGCCGACCACCGGCCTGCACTTCGACGACATCGCGAAGCTGATGCGCGCGTTCCGCAAGCTGCTCGACGCCGGGCATTCGCTGGTCGTGATCGAGCACAACCTCGACGTGATCCGCGCGGCCGACTGGCTGATCGACCTCGGCCCGGAAGGCGGCGAGGCCGGCGGGCTGGTGGTGTGCACCGGCACGCCGGAGGACGTGAAGCTGCATCCGACCTCGCACACCGGCCGCGCGCTGGCCGAGTACGAGGTGTCGATGCGTGCGGGCGAGCACCAGGTGGAAGAAGGCGTGCCGCTGCAGTACCTGGTCAAGAAGGCCCGCGACGTGCAGCGCGACGAATCGATCCGCATCGTCAATGCGCGCGAGCACAACCTGAAGTCGCTGGACGTCAGCATCCCGCGCGGCAAGTTCAGCGTGGTGACCGGCGTGTCGGGCTCGGGCAAGAGCACGCTGGCCTTCGACATCCTGTTCAACGAGGGCCAGCGCCGCTACCTCGAATCGCTGAACGCCTATGCGCGCAGCATCGTGCAGCCGGCCGGGCGGCCGGAGGTCGACGCGGTGTACGGCATCCCGCCGACGGTGGCGATCGAGCAGCGGCTGAGCCGCGGCGGCCGCAAGAGCACCGTCGCGACGACGACCGAGGTCTGGCACTTCCTGCGGCTGCTGTACGTGAAGCTGGGCATCCAGCACTGCGTGAACGACGGCGCGCCGGTGCGGCCGCAGAGCGTCGAGAGCATCGCAGCCCAGCTGCTGCGCGACCACCAGGGCGTGCACGTCGGGCTGCTGGCGCCGCTGGTCGTCAACCGCAAGGGCGTCTACACCGACCTTGCGAAGTGGGCGAAGGCGCGCGGCCACACGCACCTGCGGGTGGACGGCGACTTCCTGCCGGTCGATCCGTGGCCGCGGCTGGACCGTTTCAAGGAGCACACCGTCGAATTGCCGGTCGGCGACCTGGTGATCGGCAAGGACAACGAGGCCGAGCTGCGCACGCTGCTGGCGCAGGCGCTGGACCTGGGCAAGGGCGTGATGCACCTGCTGAGCCCGTTGAAGGGGCTGCGCGGCGCGATGCTGGCCGGCACGCCGACGCGCAAGCTCGGCGAGGTGAAGGTGTTCTCGACCAAGCGCGCCTGCCCGGTCTGCGCCACCAGCTACCCCGAGCTGGACCCGCGCATGTTCAGCTACAACAGCAAGCACGGCTGGTGCACCACCTGCGTCGGCACCGGCCTCGCGCTGACGCGCGAGCAGCGCAAGGCGTATGACGATTCGGTGCAGGACGATGACAACAAGGGCCGCGAGCAGAGCTTCCCGTCGGAGGAGGCGGAGGTTGAAGGCGTGGTCGACGAGCCGTGCCCGGATTGCGGCGGCACGCGGCTGAACCCGGTGTCGCGCGGCGTCACCTTCGACACGCATTCGATCGCGTGGATCGCGCAGTGGTCGGTGGCCGATGCGCGCAAGTGGGTGCAGGCGCTGACGCTGACCGGGCGCGACGCGGAGATCGCGCGCGACGTGGTCAGCGAGATCGCGAGCCGGCTGGAGTTCCTGGAAGAAGTCGGCCTCGGCTACCTGACGCTGGACCGTGCGGCGCCGACGCTGTCGGGTGGCGAGGCGCAGCGCATCCGGCTGGCGGCGCAGCTCGGCAGCAACCTGCAGGGCGTGTGCTACGTGCTCGACGAGCCGACCATCGGCCTGCACCCGCGCGACAACCAGATCCTGCTCGATGCGCTGCACAAGCTGGGCGACAAGGGCAACACGCTGGTGGTGGTGGAGCACGACGAGGACACGATCCGCCGCGCCGACCACATCATCGACATCGGCCCGGGCGCCGGCAAGCGCGGTGGCCGGCTGGTGGCCGAGGGCACGGCGGGCGACCTGGCGAAGAACCCCGATTCAGTGACCGGGCGCTTCCTCGCGAACCCGCTGGTGCACCCGCTGAAGGCGCGGCGCGAGGTGGATGCCTTCCTGGCGTCGGTGGCGAGCAAGGTCGCGAAGGAGGGCGAGGCGAACCGGCTGCTGACGATCCACGGCGCCTCGCTGCACAACCTGCAGCAGGTGACGGTCGACGTGCCGCTGAAGCGGCTGGTGGCGGTGACCGGCGTCAGCGGTTCGGGCAAGTCGACGCTGGCGCGCGACGTGCTGCTGGCCAACCTGCAGTTCATCAACGTGCGCGGCGGCAAGCCGAACTGGCAGGGCTGCGAGAAGATCGACGGCTGGGGTTATATCGACCGCGTGCTCGAGGTCGACCAGACGCCGATCGGCAAGACGCCGCGTTCGTGCCCGGCCACCTACATCGGCTTCTGGGACACCATCCGCAAGCTGTTCGCCGACACGCTGGAGTCGCGTGCGCGCGGCTACCTGCCGGCGCGCTTCAGCTTCAACACCGGCGACGGCCGCTGCCCGGCCTGCGAAGGGCAGGGCATGCGCACGATCGAGATGAGCTTCCTGCCGGACGTGAAGGTGCCGTGCGACGTGTGCCACGGCCAGCGTTTCAATGCCGAGACGCTGGCGGTGAGCTGGCGCGGCAAGAGCATTGGCGATGTGCTGAAGATGGAGATCGACGAGGCGGTGGAGTTCTTCGCGTCGATGCCGAACATCGCGCACCCGCTGCAGCTGATGAAGGACGTGGGGCTGGGCTACCTGACGCTGGGCCAGCCGTCACCGACGCTGAGTGGCGGCGAGGCGCAGCGCATCAAGCTGGTGACCGAGCTGACCAAGGTGCGCGACGACGTGGGCCGGCGCGGCAACAAGGCGCCGCACACGCTGTACGTGCTCGACGAGCCGACGGTGGGCTTGCACATGGCCGACGTGGAGCGCCTGATCCGTGTGCTGCACCGGCTGGTCGACGGCGGGCACAGCGTGGTSGTCATCGAGCACGACCTGGACGTGATCGCCGAGGCCGACTGGGTCATCGACCTGGGGCCGGAGGGCGGTGTGCGCGGTGGCACGGTGGTGGCGAACGGGGTTCCGGAGCTGCTCGTCAAGACCAAGGCGAGCCATACGGGCGCGGCTTTGAAGCCCGTGTTGGCGCGGACGTAGGGCGGGTGGCGCATTGGCGCGGCAAAGGCGGGTGCGGGGAGGCTGTGGCTCGCCGGCCGGTGCGGTCATCGCCCCTGGCGGGGCGATGACTGCCCTCCGCTGACTGGTTTCATGGCCCGTCGCCGAAACTCCCGCCACTCACTTCGTTCGTTGTGGTCAAACAGTCGGCGACAGTCAGTTCACGAAGCGTGCTGCGCACGCGGGCCACGAAACCAGCCAGCTCCGGCGCCCCGCCCTGATTGGCGCTCCCCAGCCTCCCCACCCGCGCCTTCCGCGCCAACCCTCCGCCACCGAAGGTTTCACCCTTCCACCAGGCGATTGCGCCCCAGCCGCTTCGCTTCGTAGAGGGCCGCATCGGCTCGCTCCACCAGTTCGAGCGCGTTGTCGGCCGGCTGCGCGTCGGCCAAGCCGAGGCTCAGCGTGACCTGCAGCCCCGGCGAGATCACGCTCCATGGGTAGGCCTGCACGGCGCTGCGCAGCCGCTCGCAGATCTCGTGCGCCGTCTCGCGCGGGGTGTCGACGAACACCAGCACGAATTCCTCGCCGCCCCAGCGGCCGAGCAGGTCGCGCGCCCGCGTCTTGTCACCGAACAGGCGCGCCACCGTGCGCAGCACCTCGTCGCCGGCCGCATGGCCGTGGCGGTCGTTGACCTGCTTGAAATGATCGAGGTCGGCCATCGCGAGCGCCATCGGCTGGCCCTGGCCGCGCGAGCGCTCGATCAGCAGCGGCAGCGTCGCGTCGACATGGCGCCGGTTCGCGAGCCCGGTCAGYGGGTCCTCGAGCGTCTCGCGGTGCAGCTCGGCGGTGCGCTGCTCCAGCAGCTCCTTCTCGGCCTCCAGCTGCTGCGTGCGCAGCCGCTGCAGCTCGGCCTCGAGGCGCGAGCGCTCGCCGTCCATCAGCGCACGCTCGACGTCGATGCGGTTCACCATCAGCCGCGCCTGCGCCTTGCTCTGCAGCGCCACGCGCTGCATCTCGATCTGGTGGTGCGCCTCGCAGTGCAGCAGCGCCGGCTCGAACTGGCGCACGGCCTTGTAGGCGCGGTGCAGCGCCGAGTGCACCCGCATGCGCGTCGTCTCGTGGTCGAGCTGGGTCAGCGACTGCAGTGTCGCGGTGAGCTCGGTGATCGCCTCTTCGTTGCGGCCCTCGCGCAGCAGCACCTCGGCGATGTTGTGGCGCATGCGCAGCACGACCGCGCGGAAGCCGTTCTGCACCGCGCTCGCGAGCGCCTCCTGCAGCAGCGCACGCGCTTCGGCGTACTCGCCGGCCAGGCCGAGCGCTTCGCCGAGGTTGCCCTGCGTGACGCTGACGCGGTAGACATCGCCGTGGCGGCGCGCCAGCGACAAGGCCCGGCCGCCGTACTGGCGGGCCCGCTGCACCGCCTGCCGGCTCGCGTCTTCATCGGCGCGCAGCTGCGCCTGGTAGTACGCGCTGATCGCGGTGGCGGTGAGGTTGTTCAGCGCCAGCATGCGGTCGCCATGGCCGCCGTGCTCGCGCGCCATGCCCAGCGACTGCAGCAGGAAGCTCTCGGCCTGGATCGAATCGCCGAGCCGGTCGTAGCAGATGCCGATGCGGTTCAGCGCCACGCCCATCGCGAGGCCGCGCTGGTGCGTGCGCGCCAGCTCGAACGACGCGGTGGCGTGCTTCAGCGCTTCTTCCTGCAGGCCGATCTCGCTGAACGAGATCGCCAGCAGGCACAGCGTGTCGCACTGCTCGTCGATGCGCCCGGCGGCTCGCCAGAGCGCCAGCGCCTCGCGCGCCGATTGCACCGACGGCTCGAACAGCCCGAGCCGCCAGCGGTGGTTGGCCAGCAGCGTGTGGACGCGCGCCAGTATCAGCGGGTCGCCCAGCGTGACGGCGCCTTCGAGGGCCTGTTCGGCCAGCGCGAGGCCCTGCTGGTGCTGGCCGCCATCGTGGGCGGCCTGCGAATCGGCGATCAGCCTGACGAGGCGGCGGGCTGCCGTTTCGGGGCCGGCGGGGGGGTGGTGGGGCAAGACGTGGGCGACCATGGAGGGCCCGATTGTGCGTGGCCCGGCGCAGCGGCGCCAGACGCCAAGGCGTCAGGTTCGCGACGCGCCGTCAACTCCTGCGCAACGCGTGCCGGATGCGCCAGCCGAGCAGCACCGCGATGACCGCGCCGTACACCGCGACCTCGGCGAAATTGTTCTTCGCCGCTTTCATCCAGAAAAAGTGCAACAGGCCCAGCAGCACGATCGCATAGACGCACTTGTGCAACGCCTGCCAGCGCTTCGCGCCCAGCGCCTTGATGGCGCGGTTGAACGAGGTCGCGGCCAGCGGGATCATCAGCACGAAGGCCAGGAAGCCGACCAGCGCGAACGGGCGCTTCGGGATGTCGCGCACGATGGCATCGAGGTCCAGCCCCATGTCCAGCCAGGCATAGGCGAAGAAATGCAGCACGACGTAGAAGAACGCGAACAGCCCCAGCATGCGCCGGAAACGCGCCAGCGCCGGCTGGTTCGCGATCACCCGCAGCGGCGTCACGGCCAGCGTGAGGCACAGCAGCCGCAGCGTCCAGTCGCCGGTCGAGCGGATCAGCGCCTCGGCCGGGTTCGCCCCCAGCGTGTTCATCACCGCGCCGTAGAACAGCCACGCGAACGGCAGCAGGCCGGCGACGAACAGCAGCGGCTTGGCCGCCGGATGCAGCAGCGGCGAGCGCCGGCGCGGCGGGGCGGGGCGGGGGGCGGTGTCGGGCGACAGCACAGCGGTCTTCATGGCCGGCGCGCGCTCAGAACAGCTTCTTCAGGTCCATGCCCGCATACAGCTGGCCGACCTGGGCTTCGTAGCCGTTGAACATCAGCGTGGCGCGCTTCTTCGCGAACAGGCCATCCTCGCCGATGCGCCGCTCCGTCGCCTGGCTCCAGCGCGGGTGGTCGACGTTCGGGTTGACGTTCGAGAAGAAGCCGTACTCCTGCGCGGCCGCATGGTTCCAGGAGGTGAGCGGCTGCTTGTCGGTGAAGCGGATCTTGACGATCGACTTGCCGCTCTTGAAACCGTATTTCCACGGCACCGCCAGCCGCACCGGCGCGCCGTTCTGGTTCGGCAGCACCTCGCCGTACAGGCCGAAGGCGAGCAGCGCGAGCGGGTTCATCGCTTCGTCCAGGCGCAGGCCCTCGACGTACGGCCACGACAGCACGCGCGAGCCGAGGAAGGGCATCTGCTTCGCATCGCCCAGCGTCACGAACTCGACGTACTTCGCATTGCCGGTCGGCTCGACGCGCTTGATCAGCTCCGACAGCGAATAGCCGACCCACGGGATCACCATCGACCAGCCCTCGACGCAGCGCAGCCGGTAGACGCGCTCCTCCATCGGCGCGAGCTTCAGCAGCTCATCGAGGTCGTAGACCTTGGGCTTCTTCACCTCGCCCTCGATCGCGACCGTCCACGGGCGGGTCTTCAGCGAGCCGGCATTGCGCGCCGGGTCGGACTTGTCGGTGCCGAACTCGTAGTAGTTGTTGTAGCTGGTCACGTCGTTGTAGGACGTGAGCTTTTCCATCGTGATCGCGCCGGGGACGGCAC